>JANQNI010000051.1 GCA_028289805.1 Thermoplasmatota archaeon
CGGCCGAGGTCAAGGACCGCAAGGCGGCGGAGGCGCGCTGGAAGAAGGCGCTCAAGGACGCCCGCGCCACCGACCGCGAGGACGCCAAGGACGCGCTGCAGGAGGCCATCCGCAAGGAGGCGAAGAAGCGCGTGGAGGCGAACCGGGGCGTCCAGAACGCCATCGACGGCCTCGCCGCGGACCTGGCCGCCGAGGGCAGCCGCCGGCAGGCGGGCGACGACGCCCTGCGCGACGAGATCGAGGAGACGGCGGTCCAGTACGTGGAGCGCCGGTTCCGCGAACTGGTGCTGAAGCAGGAGTCGGCCCTGGCCAACTACACGAGCGAGTTGGGCTCGGAGTTGGGCGACTTCATCCAGCACGGCGACCACGGGGGCAACCACGTGGGGCTGAAGCACCCGCTGCGCGACGTCAAGGCGTTGTCGAAGCAGGACCGTGAGGCGCTGCGCGCCGTGGGCGTCAAGGACGGCCGCGCCCTGTGGGCCGCGACCGTGAAGGACGTGGCGCGCGCCACCGGGAAGCCCGAGGGGGAGGTGCGGCGCTGGCAGGCGGCGTGCGAGTTGATGTCGGTGGACGGCGTCGGTCCCCGGACGGCCCACGTGCTGGCGGAGTGCGGCGTGAAGGGCGTCCACGACCTGGCGACCATGCGGGTGCGGGAGTTGCTGTCGTGCATCGAGCGCTACGACAAGCGCAAGAACGCGGTGCGGCACCAGCCCGTGGGGGCGCAGACGGCGTCGGGTTGGATCGCCCGCGCGGCCCTGCAGGCGCCGGGGGTGGCGGCGACCGCTTCGGCCCCGCCCACCGCGACGAAGTAGCTTCACCCACCCCCGCGCAGTCCTCATCCCCCTCCATCGCCCATTCTCCACCGTGTTCCAGGCACGCTTCGGGCTCTCCGGCTTCGCCGACGCCGCGCTGCGGCGTGCCCTCTACCCCGACGCGCCCCGCCACGAACTCCTGGCCCGGTACGCGGACGTGTTCGGCCTGTACGAGGTCGCCGACGCCGCCGACCCAGGCTTCACCCGCGCCCACGCCGAGCGACTGGTGGACCACGCCCCCGCCGGGCTACTCCTCCTGCCCCGGCTCCCGACGGCGCCCACCCCCCACCAGGTCGAGGACTGGACGCACCGCCTCGCCCCCCTCCTGCGCAGCCCCCGCTGCGGCCCCCTCCACCTGCCCTGGAGCGGTCCCTGGTCCGCCCACCAGGAGCAGGTGCTCCAGCAGGCCGTCGACCGACTGCACCGCCACCTGCCCGCCAGCGGCCGCGTCGCCGTCGAGTTCCTGCACGGCTCCTGGCTGCGCCCCAGCGCCCTGCGCCTGCTCGAGGAGCACGAGGTCAGCCTCGCCTGGAGCACCCGCGCCGGCACCCTGCCCTACAAGGTCACCGCGGACTTCCTCTACGTCCGCCTGACGGGCATCCACCACCGCCGCTGCCGCGATGGTAGCAGAAAATTGAAGAATCAAAGAATAGAATACCGTAGACGCTGGTTGTTAAGCGCCTACCTCCTGTTAAGCGCTGCTTCTTGTTTAGCACCCATCTTCTTCCTTGTCTTTGAACATCTTTACGAGATGCCCTAGTGAAAACTGGAGTCCCGCAGCCAAGATAGCAACCAGTAAGTCTAGCTAGACTCTGAATCTATCGAGGAGTGCTCTAATTCA
>JANQNI010000062.1 GCA_028289805.1 Thermoplasmatota archaeon
GCAGTTGCACTAGGCACGTACCAAGGAGCGTGTCTCGTCCATGACCATGCACAACCGGCCGGACGCCACGCGACCCGGTTGCGCGGTACCTACAGCGCACCTCAAGGCTGGGCGTGCCGATGCGGCTCAGCCAGCGCGCCGTGTCATGGACCCCTGCACGGGGGACAAGGTGGGAAGAGGACGCCCCAAGGCCTCGCGGCTCGCGGACCAACCAGGGTCGGGCACGAGGCCCCAAGGGGAGTGGGAGGGGGAGGAGGGTTCGATGCGCGAATCGACCGTGCTGCGCCTACGAGCGCAGCATGATTTCGATGTTCACGCCGTCGGGCACCTGAATGCGCATCAGTTGCCGCAGGGCGCGGTCATCGGCGTCGAGGTCGATGAGGCGCTTGTGGACGCGCATCTGCCAGCGGTCCCACGTCTCGGAGCCCTCGCCGTCCGGGCTCTTGCGGACCGGGACGGTGAGCTTCTTGGTGGGCAGGGGGATGGGGCCGGCCATGTTGACGCCGGTGCGCTCGGAGATCTGCTTGATCTGGGAGCACACGGTGTCGACCTTGACCGGGTCCGTTCCCGTGAGGCTGATGCGGGCCTTTGCCGTAGCCATGCGAGTTACCTCCGGTAGAACCGGAAGAGGGGCGCTTAGCGGGCCTCGACGTCGACGGCGACACCGACGGCGACCGTCTGGCCCATGTCGCGGATGGCGAAGCGGCCCAGAGCGGGGAAGTCGGCGGCCTTCTCGACCACCATGGGGCGGGTGGGGCGGATCTTGACGACGCCCTGGTCACCCGTCTTCATGAAGGTGTTCTCGACTTCCTTGCCGCCGCGGATGACCTTCTGGATCTCCTCGAACTGGCAGGCGGTCTGGGCCGTGTAGGCGTGGAACACGGGGGTGTAGCCGACGGTGATGACGCTGGGGTGGTTCAGCACGATGACCTGGGCGGTGAAGGTGCGGGCCACGGTGGCGGGGGCGTCGGTGGGGGCACCGACGTCGCCGCGGCGGATGTCGTTCTTGCCCAGGCCGCGGCAGTTGAAGCCCACGTTGTCGCCGGGCTCGGCCTTCGGCAGGATCTCGTGGTGCATCTCGATCGACTTGACCTCAGCGGTCTTGTTGCTGGGGTTGAAGTGGATCTGCTGGCCGGGCTTCAGGATACCAGTCTCGACCTTGCCGACGGGCACGGTGCCGATGCCGGTGATGGAGTAGACGTCCTGGATGGGCAGGCGCAGGGGCTTGTCCGTGGGCTTGTTGGGCAGGGCGAAGTTGTCGACGGCCTCCAGGAGGGTGGGGCCGTTGAACCAGGAGAGGCGGTCGTCCTTCGCCTTGATGTTGACGCCCTCGAAGGCGCTGACGGGGACGAACTGGACCTGGTCGTCCTTGAAGCCGATGAGCTTGGTCAGCTTCTTGACGGCCTCGACGGTCTCGTCGAACTTGTCCTGGGCGAAGTTGACGGCGTCCATCTTGTTGACGGCGACCACGAGCTGGTCGATGCCGAGGGTCTTGCTCAGGAACACATGCTCCTTGGTCTGGGCCTGGGGGCCCTCGACGGCGCTGCACGTCAGGATGGCGGCGTCGGCCTGGGAGGCACCGGTGATCATGTTCTTCACGAAGTCACGGTGGCCGGGGGCGTCGATGATCGTGAAGTAGTACTTGTCGGTGTCGAACTTCTTGTGGGCGACGTCGATCGTCACACCGCGCTCGCGCTCCTCCTTCAGGTTGTCCATGACCCAAGCCAGGAAGAACGAACCCTTGCCTTTCTCGCCGGCTTCCTTCTTGAAGGCCTCGATCTGGTGCTCGGGGAACTGACCGGTGTCGAGCATGAGGCGGCCCACGAGGGTGGACTTGCCGTGGTCGACGTGGCCGATGACGACCATGTTCATGTGGGGCTTTTCGCTTGCCATGAGAGGTTCACCTCTGTTGACCGCTGCGGGCGACCCTGCCGCCGGAAGACCCGGGGCCAAGAGGCCGCGTCTCTACCGGTGGAAGTCCGTGACTCCCGCGGGGCCTGCTCCCTGGGGAGCGGGCGCGGATGGGCGGGCCACAGGGGCCTCATATAAAGCCGTTTGTCTCCGCTCGTGGCGTGCCATGGCGACGTGCAGCAGGTCGCGGGTGCGGACCTGGTGCCATCCCGTGTGCCGCACGACGTCCACGTAGCCGCGCTCGACGAGCTGGTTGAGGGTGCGGCGGACGAAGCCGTAGGGGAGTTTGACGCTCTTGGCGAGCTTGTTGACGGTGCAGCCGTCGGCGCGGCCGCTGGCCAGGTGGTTGATGATGCGCCGCTTGCGGTCGTCCCGCATCAGGGCGTCAACGTAGGTCGTGCGGGCGCTGGCACCCTGGGTCAGGAAATGGCGCATCGCGCGGCCGTCTCGCTCCCTGTGGACGCTGCCGCGCTCGGTGAGACAGTTCAGGTGGTACGTGGCGGTGGTGTGGCCCAGTCCCAGTTCGCGGGCCACGTCCTGGATGGTGGCCCCGGGAAGCCGCCGCAGGACGGCGTAGACGTTCTGCTGCGCCGGGGTGAGGGGGCTGGGGTCGACCGAGGTCCTTGCTGCCTGTTGAAACACCAATCCACCGCGTGACACGTTTGGCCATCCTGGGCGGGGTACTTAGAGGTCGTCTCGGATTGGCGAAGAAGGGTACATTCGGGCGCTTCAAAACGGCCTCGTCCCGCGGGGCCTCCGCGTCATGGCCGCAGGAATCCGTCGGGGTCGGATGCCTGCACGAGGTCCATGAACGCCGGCAGGGTCCTCAGGGGTGCCAGGTCGGGCTCGACGGGCGCCCTCTGGCCCAGCCACCGCTCCTCCCGCACGGCCGCCAGCAGCCACTGCAGGGACTCCTCCACCCGGCCGAGGCGGGCGGCCGCGCGGGCGGCCTCGTAGGCGTTGAGGGCATGCGCGGCGCCCGCGGTGCGAAACGCCTCCTCCGCGACGCGGTGGTGTTTCAGGGCCCGCCCGGGGCGGCCGGCGAGCCGGAGGTAGATGGCGTGCTGCATGAGGGTCTCGGCCTCGCCGTCCCAGCGCGCTGCGCGCCCCATCCAGAAGGCCGCGTGGCGGTAGCGTCGTTGGCCCTCGGCCTGGACGGCCAGGTGGCGGTACCCGCTGGCGCGTGCGCGCCGGAACCGGTCCATGCCGGTTGTGGACTGGTCGGGGTCCCCGGGGCGCCGCCAACCGATCACGTTGGGTGCGAGGGCGGCGCCGAGCAGGGCCAGGCCGGCGACCCAGGGCGCCCAGGCGAGCGCGGGGGGCACGACGTCCGGGGTGGCGGTCTGCGGGGGGTTCGCGCGGACGGTCGGGGTAAGCACCACCCGGTCGCCGTCCGGGGTGGCCATGGCGGTCGTGGGCAGGTACAGCACGCTCGCGGCGTCTGCAGATCCCTCCCCGCCGGGGTCGTGCAGGTGGAGTCGGGGTGCGTACAGGGACGCGCCTGCGGGGGCACTGATGCGGAGGTATCCGTCGTGGACGAGGACGAGGGCGTGCTGGTGGTGGATGTCCTCGAGTCCGGGGGCGCTGCCGGGCTCGCGCCACGTCCCCGTGGGGTGGGTCCAGGTCCCCTCCTGCAGTTGCTGGAGGAGGGTGGCGTTCCAGACGTACAGCAGGAAATCACCCTGCACGAGAAGTTGGGTGGGGTCGCTGGCGTGGGCGGCGACGGCGTCGTGCACGCGGAATACGTAGTTGTCGTGCGCGTCCTCCTCCGGCTCCGCGTCCTTGTACGCGTGGTTGGACTCCAGCACCTCGTGGTCCACGGCCTCCAGGGTGACGGGTCCGGCGCTGGAGAGGAACGCCCGGTAGTTCGCTGCGAGGGGCTGCACGAGCACCGTCGCCCCGCTGGCGCCCAGCAGGCTGACGCGACCCGCCCCGTCGGGCAGCGAGGCCGTCTCGTTGCGGCGCGTCCCCAGGCCCTCGCCGAGGGGCGTGAGGGGGGTGCCGCCGAGGGCGAGTCGGTCGGTCTTGACGGTGTCTGACAGGATGCCGCCGATGGAGCCCCCCTCCAGGCGAAGCGTCCCCGCTGCCTGCTCCCCCCACCGGACCAGGACCGTGCCGTCGCTGGCGCTGACCGCGTCGGGGGACACTGCCATGGCAGCGCCGGACGCGGCGGGAAGGAGGATCAAGAGGATGGGGAGTGCCGCGCGGAGCATCGGGTTCCTACGTCGCTGAATGGATCTGGGCTATCCGGTTCCAGGCTGCCTCGGACTCGATGAGGGACTCCACGATCTGTATGGCCATCCGCTGGCAGTTTCCGACGCTGACCCACGGGTCCACCTCGCCCGGCTCGATGCTGGCGCAATCCCCGGTCTTGTCAAGGCACAGGGAGTATCGCGGTTCTTCGTCCGTGTCATCGATTCCGTAAATGTTCTTGGCGGCATCGGCGGCGCCCTGGCGCAGGCAGGCGCCGAGGTCTCCGAGGAGGGGGTCGAGGACGGCGGTGGCGTCGATGAGCGTGTTCAACTTCTGCGCGAGGAAGGTGGGGTAGCGTGGGTCCAACGTCTTCCCGGGCGGGGTGGGGTAGGAGGGTTCCAACGTCTTCCCGGGCGGGGTGGGGTAGGAGGGTTCCAGCGGCTTCGCGAGCGAGGGCTCGATCGCGAAATCCACGTGCCAGAGGCCGTCCTTCTGGAGGGCCTGGGTGGGCGTGGCGACGGCGAGCAGGGCGACTGCAAGCAACGTGGCGGTGCGCATGCGGCTGGAGGGCAGGGTACGTTCATCAATCCCTCTCGGGACAAACGGGAAGCCCAACCGATAGGTTTGGGGTGCCCTGCACCCGGTTGTTGACGGCGTCGCCGTGCACGGTTCCTCTCCTCGTCCGTACCTGCTTCGCCCTCCTCTGGGGTCGTCAAGCCTTTCAACGGGGCGCCGCTGGCGGCCCCCCAACAACCGAAGAGAGTGGTCCCCGGCACCACGGCGTGCGACATTTGCGTCGGCGGTCGGGGCACTTCGGTCCATAGGAGTGGACATGCAGCCCAACATGGCCTACGACCGTGCCATCACGGTCTTCAGCCCCGACGGACGACTGTTTCAGGTCGAGTACGCCCGCGAGGCCGTCAAGCGCGGCACCACCGCCGTCGGCGTGCGCGGCGACGACGGCGTCGTCCTGCTGGTCGACAAGCGCGTCCAGAGCCGCCTCGTCGTCCCCGCCAGCATCGAGAAGATCTTCGCCATCGACCGCCACCTCGGCTGCGCCACCTCCGGCCTCGTCGCCGACGCGCGGGCGCTCGTCGACCGCGCCCGCGTCGAGGGACAGTTCAACCGAGTCACCTACGACGAGCCCATCCCCGTCGAGACGCTCGTGAAGAAGGTCTGCGACTTCAAGCAGTCCTACACCCAGTTCGGCGGCGGCCGGCCCTTCGGCACCGCGCTGCTGATCGCCGGCGTCGACCACTCCGGCCCCCACCTCTTCGAGACCGACCCCAGCGGCGCGCTGATCGAGTACCAGGCCAGCGCCGTCGGCAGCGGCCGCCCCAAGGCGATGGAGGTGCTGGAGGCGCACTACGAGGACGGCCTCACCGTCGACGGCGCCATCAGCCTCGGCCTCCAGGCGCTGCACGCGGCCACCGAGGGCAAGCTCAACGCCGACGCCCTCGAGATTGCCGTCGTGCGCACCGACGGCGAGGGGCTGGGCCAGTTCGAGAAGCTCCCGACCGACGAGGTGCGCGCCACCGTACGCGGCTTCCTCGACAGCCTGGAGTAGTCCATGGTCAGCCTCGACGACGCCGTGGTCGCCCGCCTCGCCCGCTTCGGCACCACCTTCGAAATCCTCGTCGACCCCGACGGTGCGGAGAAGCTGTACGGGAAGTGGGACGCCGCAGAGGACGCCGCCATCCGCGACCTGCTGGCCGTCGACGAAGTCTTCGTCGACTGGTCCGAGGGCGACCGCGCCAGCACCGAGCAACTGGAGAAGGCGTTCGAGACCACCGACCCCGTCCGCATCGCCCGCCGCATCCTGCGCGAGGGCGACGTCCAACTCACCCAGGAGCAGCGCAAGCGGATGCTGGAGCAGAAGCAGAAGCGCATCCTGGAGACCATCACGCGCGAGACCTGGAACCCCCAGACGAAGACCCCCCACCCCAAGGAGCGCATCGAGCGCGCCCTGGAGGAGGCCAAGTGGCGCACCGACCCCCTGCGGCCCGTCGAGGAGCAGGTCCAGGAGGCCTTCAAGAAGCTGCGGCCGCTGCTGCCCATTGCCTTCGAGCGCGTCAAGGTCGCGCTGAAGGTCCCCGCCGAGCACACCGGCGCCGCCTACGGCCACCTGCGCGGCCTCGGCGACCTGCTCAAGGAGGAGTGGCAAAACGACGGCTCCCTGGTGGCGGTGCTGGAGATCCCCGCCGGCGCCCAGACCGAGGTCTACGACCGACTCAACGCCCTCACCCACGGCAGCGTGGAGACACGACTGCTCTAACATTCAGGAGAACCCATGTCCCAAAAGAGAGAACTCGTCATCGCCGGCGACGCCATCGGGCCCGCCAGCGAGTGGAAGGCCACCACCGGCTGCAAGCAGGTCGGCGACGTCGTCGTCGCGCTGCAGAGCGGCCTCCTGGCCAAGTACAACGGCAAGGTGAGCGTCATCCCGCTCAACGGCTCCTACGAGCCCCGCGCCGGCGACACCGTCGTCGGCATCGTCTCGGAGGCCAACCCCGGCAACTGGATCATCGACATCCGCGCGCCCTGGGACGCCCCGATGCACGTCTCGGAGGCCCCCTGGCGCGTCGACTTCGGCGAGACCATGGCCTACCTGCGCCCCGGCGACGCCATCCTGTGCAAGATCCTGTTCGTCGACGGCCAGAAGAAGGTCCAGGTCACGCTCAAGGACCGCAACCTCACCAAGCTCGAAGGCGGCGAACTGATGGAGGTCCCCCCCGTCAAGGTCGCCCGCATCATCGGCAAGAACGGCTCCATGCTCAACCTCATCAAGGAGTACGTGGAGTGCTGGCTCTTCGTGGGCCAGAACGGCCGCATCTGGATCAACGGCGAACCCGACGAGGTGCTGCTGGCCAAGCGCGCCATCCGCCTCATCGCCGACGAGGCCCACCTGCCGGGCCTCACCGACCGCGTCCGCGCCTTCCTGGAGGCCAGCAAGCCCGGCGGCGTCGACGCAGACCTGTTCACGGAGGAAGAATAACATGGGTGTCAACCCCGGAATCGAACTCATCGACAAGAACGGAAAGCGCACCGACGGCCGCAAGGTCGACGAGGTGCGCCCCATCCACATCGAGGCGGGCGTCCTGCACCGCGCCGACGGCAGCGCCTACCTCGAGTGGGGCAACAACAAGGTCATGGCCGCCGTCTACGGCCCGCGCGAGTTCAACCCGCGCCGCTTCCAGAAGGCCGACAAGTGCGTCGTGCGCTGCAAGTACAACATGGCCGCCTTCAGCACCAGCGACCGCAAGCGCCCCGGCCCCGACCGCCGCTCCCAGGAGATCAGCAAGGTCATCGCCGACGCCTTCGAGAACGTCGTGCTGACCGAGAAGTGGCCCCGCGGCGTCATCGACATCAACATGGAGATCCTCCAGGCCGACGCCGGCACCCGCATCGCCGCCCTGACCGCCGCCGCCGTGGCCCTGGCCGACGCCGGCATCCCCATGAAGGGCATGGTGGCCGGCTGCGCCACCGGCAAGGTCGACGGCAAGCTCTGCGTGGACCTCAACGGCCCTGAGGACAACTACGGCGAGTCCGACCTGCCCGTCGCCGTCAACATGACCACGGGCGAGATCGTGCTGCTGCAGATGGACGGCCACCTCACCGGCCGCGAGTTCGAGAAGGCCCTCGACATGACCGTCAAGGCCTGCGACCAGGTCTACCAGGCCCAGCGCGACGCCCTGGAGCGCAGGTTCACCGCCAAGCTCGACGAGCTGGAGAAGGACACGCCCGCTCCGCGGCGCGGCAAGCAACAGGAAGCCAAGGAAGTCGTGGAAGCGGAGGTGGCCTGATGGAGGACAACCCGGTCAGCGTCATCAAGCGCGACTTCATCAAGAACCTCCTCGCCGAGGACAAGCGCGAGGACGGCCGCGCCCTGGACGAGATCCGCGCCCTGGACATCCAGTGCGGCTTCGTCCCCCGCGCCAACGGTTCCGCCTACGTCCAGCTCGGCAACACCAAGGTCATCGCCGGCGTCAAGACCCAGGTCGAGACGCCCTACAACGACACGCCCAACCGTGGCAACTTCATGACCAGCGCCGAGATGTGCATCATGGCCAGCCCCCACTTCGAGGCCGGCCCGCCCAAGATCGAGGCCATCGAGGTCGCTCGCGTCACCGACCGCAGCCTCCGCGAGTCCGGCATCATCGACATGGAGAAGCTGTGCATCGAGGAGGGCGAGGCGGTCTGGGGTGTCTTCGTGGACCTGGAGATCCTCGACTACGACGGCAACCTCTTCGACGCGTGCAGCATCGCCGCGCTCGCCGCCGTCATGGGCGCCAAGCTCCCCGCGACGTGCCCCAAGACCGGCCGCGAGGTCTACGCCAAGGACCAGCCCCTGCCCCTGGTGAAGACCAACGCCACCTTCAGCACGACCTTCGTCAAGATCGGCGACAAGACCCTCACCGACCCTGCCCTCTACGAGGAACTGATCGCGGACACCCGCGTCACCATGGGCGTCGACCCCAAGGGCAACGTGCGCGCCATGCAGAAGGGCGGCTTCGGCGCCTGGACCGTCGACGAGATCAAGACGCTGCGCAAGAAGGCCGCGGAGCTTGGCAAGCAGGTCAACAAGGAAATCCAGGCGGCCGTAAAGCGGGCTGCGTGAGCAGGCCGGTTCGCGGACGGCTGCCGCTCCCGGCCCCTTGTGGCCTGGACGTGCAGGCTGCCACCGGGAGGGGCGTGTAGCTCGCCCTCCCTCCTCTTCCTTCCCTCTCCCCCTGGATTTGGACTCCCGGCCTGCTCTCCCGGCCGGACGTCGCCACCACCCCGCCCGGCGGGGGTAGGACGCGCCGGGACCCCGGAACCCGTTGGGGGCCCCGGCGCGAGAAAGAACCGGCACCGCTGCGACCCCCCGGAGGGACGGTGCCGGCGAGTGGGAGGGGCCGCCCCTGGGTTTGGTGACACGCGGGGCGGCCCGGTCCACGCGCGGCGACCCCCGTTGCCGGGCGCGGACGGTTCATCGTGAAGGAAAAGGGGCAAAGGAGGGTCGGGCTGCGCAGAACAGGCTCAGGAAGCTGTTCCAGGCCGACTTGACCTGGGCGAAGAAGCCGGTCTCGACCTTGGCGTGGGCGTCGGCCTCGGCGTCGATGCTGGCGCTGCCCTCGAGGTGGTATCCCAGTTCGGCGCAGACGTCGCCCAGTTCGGCGCTGCCGACGACGTTGCCGGCGCCGGTGGCGTACAGCGGGCCGCCGGCGACCTCGGGGAGGAAGCTAGCGCTGCCGTAGGCCTGGGCCGCGGCGCACGCCACGGCGTAGGCGTCCAGGACCGCGTCGGCGTCGACGTGGGCCTCGGCGTGGGCGCCGGCCTCCACCCGG
>JANQNI010000078.1 GCA_028289805.1 Thermoplasmatota archaeon
GGATGGGCGGTTCGCTGCAGGAGCCGCCCCAGCCGTTCACGCCCTGCGCGGCGACGGTGGCGCCCATGCCGCCCAGCAGGAGGCCGAAGACGACGACCACCAGGACGGGGTGGTCCTGGTTCCACCGCGACAGGCGGCCCATGGGGGCGGCGAGCTGCCGGGCACGCAGCTCGGACTCCAGCGTCTCGCGGCGGCGGCGCAACTCGAAGGCGTCCGGCTCCGGCCCCCGGCCGCGCCCGCCGGCCCGGCGGACGCGTCGCCGGTCGATGAGCTGCAGCAGCGCCGGGAGCAGGAGGATGCAGGACAGGTACGCCGTCAGCATGCCGGCACCGACCATGACGCCGAACTGGCCCACGGCCTGGATGCGGCTGAAGGTCAGCGAGGCGAAGCCGGCGACGGTGGTGACCATGGTGATGAACAGCGCCGCGCCCACGTGCCGCGCCGACTCCCCGATGGCCTGCCGGACGGGGGCGCCGAGGGCCCGCTCCTCCTGGTAGCGTGCGGTGACGTGCAGGGCGTAGTCGATGCCGATGGCGAGGATGAGGGCCACCAGGAGCATCGTCAGGAGGTTGAAGTGGACGCCGACGAGCCAGCCGGCGGCGACGGTGGTGGTGATGCTGATGACCAGCACCACGAGGGCGAGGGCGGTCTCGGTCGGCCTGCGTCCCAGGATGAGGAAGGCGCTGACGGCGGCGGTGCCCAGCGCGACGGCGATCCAGACGGGGCCCTCCGTGACGGCGACGGTGTCCAGGTCGGCGTAGATGACGTCGATGCTGATGGGCTCGTTCGTGGTCTGGTCCGCGTAGGGGTTCGTCCCGTCCAGGGCGATGCCGAGGCCCTTCATCTCCACCTGCCAGTCCCGGTACGTCTGCAGGTCGTGGCCCCGCTCCATGACGATGAGCTGGATGCCGGCGGCGTGGTCGCGGCTGAGGATGTTGTCGTAGACGAGCGCCTCGCCGTACAGGTCCAGCGCCTGGTCGAAGAGGCGCATCATCTGTGCGTCGCCCGCGGGGTCGTCGGGGGGCAGGGCGTAGTCGCCCGTCAGGAGGAAGTTCAGGACCTTCACCAGCCCCGGCAGGCTCACGGTGGACTGGACGTAGCGCACCTCCTCGAAGCGCGTCATGACGTGGTCCACCTCCCGCAGCGCCGCCGCGTCCGTGACGCTGTCTGCCCCGTCCGGCGTCGTCAGGACGAACATGACGTTGTCCGAGCCCAGCTCCTCGTTGAGCAGGGCGTTGGCGTCGTAGTAGTCGCCCTCCGGCAGCATCTCGTTGAGGCTGAGGAAGCTCGTGAGGCTCCCCAGCGCCGGCAGGCTCACCAGGAAGACGAGGGCGAAGGCGGCGACGATGGCCCGGGGGCGGCGCGCGACGAGCTCGCCCACGCGCTCCGGCAGGTCGGCGCGGCGCCGGCTCATGCGTCCCCCGCGTGGCGACGCTCGGCGCGCCACACCTCGTACCAGCGCCAGTCGTCGAACTCCGGCTCGAACGCCTCCACGACGACGCTCCACGCGCCCTCGCCGCTGGCGTCCACCTCAAGGATCCAGTCGCCGCCCAGGTGCTCCCGCACCTCGTTGGCGCCGCCGTAGGTGCCCACCACCCACAGGTCGTCCCGGTGCAGGCTCCGCTCCAGGTCCAGGTCCAGCCGCACGGCGCCGCGGGCGTCGGTCAGCACGACGTGGACCTTGTTGGCGGGGGCGGGGTTCGTGCCGTTCTCGGGCGCCTCGTTCTGAAGCAGCACGTCCACGGCGACGCGCACGCGCGTGGTGCGCTCCGGGACCGGCACGACCACGGGGCCCTCCGTGCCCACGACGGGACCGGTGGCGGCCTCGTAGGCGGCGGCGGCCTGGCCCGTGAGCGTCACGTAGGCGTCGCCGGCGTCGTCGGCGGCCATGCGCACCTGCTCCTCGGCGGCCTCGCCCGAGCCCGGCGCGTACTGCTCCAGGAAGTCGCGGGCGTTCTGGAACACCACGCCGTCCGGGAGGTCCCGCGCCGTCTCCACGACCACGTCCTCCCCCTCCTCGCCGGCCCGGTCGCCCAGGTCCCCGAAGGCGGCGGCCAGGGCGCGGGCGCCGTCGACGCCCTCCCCCGCATCCAGCGCCGGGCGCCACACGAACGGCTCGCGCCACACGTCCTCCACGAGGCAACCGCTCAGGGAGACGCTCAGCAACAGGAGCACGACGCACGCCGCGCGGGGACCAGCCACGGCGCGCGACCTCCGGCCGCGCGAAAAAGGGTGCCGGGCCACCCCCCGGAATCGTCAAATACACCCCGCTTTCCAAGCGGCTCCACATGGAAGAGCCCCTTGCCCGCGTGGAGATCCGCCAGGTCGAGCCGCAGCTCTACGTGGCCACCGTCTGGTCCGAGGCCGAGGGCGCAAAGGAGTTGCGCGCCGCCGACATGGACACCCTCTGGCGCGAACTGACCATGGACCTGGAGTTCATGGCCGGCGAGCACACCCGGGAGGGCCGCGGCGTCGAGTTCTCGGCCGAGGAGGAGTTCGAGAACCTCCAGTACGCCCAAGAGTGGGAGTAGGTCAGCCAGACGACGGCCCCACGCCCACGACGCGTGCGGAGGCCCGGTTGTCCGGCCCCCGCAGCGCACCGCTTCCCCTGACGTTCGTCCCCACCAGGGTAGGGCGCCATCCGCGGGCTGAGGGCACGGGGGCCGGTTGAGGCTCAGGCGGGGCGGAAGCGCAGGGCGCTCCACACCGCGTCGATGCTGACCTGGCGCACGGGGCGCACGCCCCGGCCCTCCGTCGCCTTCCAGAGCAGGTCCCGGTTGAGGTCCGTGCCGAGTTGTCCCGCCTTCGGGTAGGCGATCCAGGCGAGGCCGTCGGCGCGCGCCGCGTCGAACACGGCGTCCAGGCCGGTGAGGTCCGCCGCGCGCACCACGAAGCCCAGGACCGCCCCGGCGTCGTCGGCGACGACCACGTCGCCCAGGTCGACGTCGTCGGGGGCACCCACCACGCGCAGGGGGGCGTCCTTGAGTTGCAGCTTGGCGGCGAGGGACATGGCCTGGGCTACGGGAAGATGCCCCGCTTCTTGATGGCGTCGGCCACGCGCTTGACGGCGAGCATGTAGGCGGCCTGGCGGGTGGTGAGGCCGTCCTCGTCCTTGTCCTTCTCGCGCTCCCAGATGTCGTGGACCTGGTGGAACGCCTTGGTCATGATGCGGTCGAGGCGTTCGTTGACCTCGTCCTCGGTCCAGAAGAAGGAGTTGAGGCCCTGCACCCACTCGAAGTAGCTGACGGTGACGCCGCCGGCGTTGCACAGGACGTCGGGGATGAGGTAGACGCCCTTGTCGCGCAGGATCTTGTCTGCCTGGGGGGTGGTGGGGCCGTTGGCGCCCTCGGCGAGGATCTTGCAGCGCAGGTTGGGGGCGTTGTCCTTGTGGATGACGCCCTCGAGGGCGGCGGGGACGAGGACGTCCACGTCCAGTTCCAGCAGGTCGGCGTTCTGGATCTCCTTGGCGCCGGGGAAGCCCATGACGGTGCCGGTGCTGCGCACGTGCTTGGTGAGCTTGTGCACGTCGAAGCCGTCGGGGTCGTGGATGGCTCCGTTGACGTCGCTGACGGCGACGATGGTGCAGCCCATCTCGTAGAGGAGGGGGGCGCAGTTGCCGCCGACGTTGCCGAAGCCCTGGATGGCGACGGTGGCGCCGTCGAGGTCGAGGCCGGTGACCTTGGCGGCCTCGCGGATGCAGTACGTGATGCCGCGGCTGGTGGCCTTCTCGCGGCCCTCGCTGCCGCCGATGTCGATGGGCTTGCCGGTGACGCTGCTGGGCACGGCGTGGCCGACGTTCATGGAGTAGGTGTCCATGAACCACGCCATGGTCTGGGCGTTGGTGTTGACGTCGGGGGCGGGGATGTCCACCTGGGGGCCGATGATGGGGCCGATCTCGGAGAAGTAGCGGCGCGCGAGGCGCTCCAGTTCCGTGTGGGTGAGTTCGCGGGGGTCGACGATGACGCCGCCCTTGGCGCCGCCGTAGGGGATGCCGACGATGGCGCACTTCCAGGTCATCCACATGGCCAGTGCCTTGACCTCGTCCTCGGTGACGTTCTGGTGGAAGCGAACGCCGCCCTTGGCGGGGCCCCGCGCCATGGAGTGCTGGACGCGGAAGCCGGTGAAGACGCGGATGGTTCCGTTGTCCATCCGCACGGGCAGGTAGACCTCCAGGCTGCGCATGGGGGTCTTGAGGACCTCGTGGACGTTGGGGTCGAGCTTCATGCGCCGGGCGACGTGACGCAGTTGCACGAGGGCCATCTCGTAGGGGTTCATGTGCGTCGGCGCTTCGTCGTCGGCCATGGGACGGGCGCCGCGGATGGGGTGAGCATATAAATCCCAACGCTGACTTCCCCTGTCGCGTGCTCGAGGTGGATCCGTCCGCGTGGACGCCGTGGACGTACTGGCTGTACGGCTTCGCGTTCTACAGCGCGGGCGCGTTCGTTTGGTTCTGGTTCCGGTTCCACGCCCTCGAGCGGCGGGCGGAGGGGGGCGACGCGGGGGCGGTGCGGGCGTACAACCGTTCCCTGGGCGGGTTCCCGAACGCCGTGTACGCGAAGATGATGGGGAAGCGGAAGCTGGAGGTCGAGCCTTCCGCCGAGCGGGTGCAGATGGAGTGAAGCGCCCGCGGGGCCGCCCGCCCCCTCTTCAATTAAGGAAATCCTTAATCCAAATGTCGGCCCATGGCCGAGCCCATGCGCACGGAAACGCCGAGCGACCTGGACGCCCTGTTCCAGGCCATCGGCCACCCCATCCGGCGCGCCATCGTGGAACGCCTGGCCCAGGGAGACGCCACCGTCGGCGAACTGGCCGCGCCCCACGACGTCAGCCCCCCCGCCATCAGCCAGCACCTGCGCGTGCTGGAGGACGCGGGCCTCCTGCAGCAGACCCGCGACGGCCGCGCCCGCCGCTGCACCCTCGACGCACGCCCCCTCAGCGACGCCTTCGGCTGGCTGGTGCGCTACCGCGTCTTCTGGGAGGACCTGCTGGACGACATCCAGGACCGCGTCGAGAACGGACCACCCCCCGACCCCGGAATCGTGAGACCATGAGCGACACCCCGACCGAACCCACGCCCTCCGACGACCCACCCCAGACCAACACCCTGGTCCTGCGCCGGCACATCCGCGCCCCGCCCGAGCGCGTCTACAAGGCGTTTCTTGACCCGGAGGCGATGGTGAAGTGGCTGCCCCCGCACGGCTTCACCGGCAAGATCCACCACATCGACGCCACGGAGGGCGGCACGTGCAAGATGAGCTTCACCAACTTCGGCACCGGCACGAGCCACAGCTTCACGAGCAGGTACGTCAAGCTCGAACCGTACCGCCTCATCCAGTACGTCGACGAGTTCGACGACCCCGCCCTGGCCGGCGAGATGGGCGTCACCATCGAGTTCGAGGAGGGCATGGCAGGCACCTTCGTCACCATCACCCAGCGCGGCATCCCGCCGCAGGTGCCCGTCGAGTTCGCCACCATGGGCTGGCAGGAATCCCTGTCGATGCTGGAGCAGCTCGTCGTGCCGGACATCCCCGACGAGGCCACCCCCGTGGAGGCGGGCGCATGAAGGCCCACGTCTACCTGAACTTCCCCGGACGCACGGAGGAGGCGTTCCGGTTCTACGCCGACGTCTTCGGCCGCGAGTTGGAGGAACTGACCCGTTTCGGGGACGCGTCGACGCAGGACGAGGCGCTGCCCGAGGGGTCCCGGGACCGCATCATGCACGTCCGCCTCCCCCTGGGACCCGACCACGTCCTGATGGGCTCCGACACCGTCGAGGGCATGGACGACCCCGTCGTCGGCACCAACGTGTACGTCTCCCTCCACCCCGACGCGCGGGAGGAGGCGGACCGCATCTTCGCGGCGCTCTCGGAGGGCGGCACCGTCGGG
>JANQNI010000150.1 GCA_028289805.1 Thermoplasmatota archaeon
CGCCGACGCCGAGGCCGAGCACGAGGGCCGCGGCCGTCAGGGCGTCGATCATTCCTGGCCCGGTTCGAGGGGGAGGCCCGCCATGTGCCAGGCGCGCACGCCGCCGGCGAGGTTGGCGGCCTTGCGCCCGTTGGCGTTGAGGAACGCGGCGGCCTGCTGGCTGCGCACGCCGGCGGCGCAGTAGAGGACGAGGGGGCCGTCCGGGAGGTCGACCCAGTCGGCGCCGAAGCGGCTCAGGGGCACCCAGAGGCTGCCTGGGATGTGGGCGGCGCGGCGCTCGTGGGCCTCGCGCACGTCGACGAGGGGGACGCCGTCCCGGTTGCGCTGGTTGGCGGCGTGCGGGTCGAGCTGGTCGACACCTTCGGGGTCCACGAGGCGGGGGATGCATCCCGAGGCCATGAACCTGACTGGTTCAGCCGCCCCTGCGCAGGCACCGGCGCCGGGCGTGGGCCTACGCGCAGGTGGCCGCGACGGCGCGGCGCAGGCGCTCGGCGGCCTCGGTGCCGACGGCGTGGACGGTCTCGTCGTCGATGAGGCCGAGGGCGGCGTGGGGGTCCATGGCGCTGACGACGACGGCCCCGTCGCGTTCGTAGACGCAGACGTTGCACGGCAGCAGGACGCCCACGTCCATCTGCGCATGGACGGCGTCCCAGGCCAGGGGTGGGTTGCAGGCGCCCAGGATGAGGTAGCGGTCCATGGTGCGCTCCAGCTTCTCCCTCATCTTGGCCTGGAGGTCGATCTCGGTCAGGACGCCGAAGCCCTCCTTCATCAGTTCCTCGCGGGCCTTGGCGACGGTGGCGTCGAAGTCGCGCGGGCTGGTGGCCTTGATGGCGTAGTCCATGGGCCGGCAACGGCCGGGGGCGACTTGGCCCTTTCACACGGGGCGGGCCCGGCAGCCTCCTGGCGGCACCTCGACGGAATTCTTTCTTATCGCAGGAATGAAATCATTGGCCCGGAATCGTCCCCATCGTGGGTGGGCAATCCTCGCACCGACAGGCGGGCATCCCGCGCGAACTGGCCGACGCCGTCGACGGGCTGCTGCGCGCCAACCCCTGGCTCGGTCACCGCAGCCTGTCCGGCTTCGCCACGGAGGCGGTTCGGCGGATGCTGGTGCAGGCGTACCGGGACGTGGAGCGCAGGCGCTGGCTGGAGACCGCCGACCTGGAGCGGCGGGAGGGCGCCAGCGGACCCCTGGCGGCCCCCGCGCAGCCGGAGCCGGACGCCTCCGTGCCCGAGCCCGCGACCGCGCGCCCACGGTTCAGTGGAACGACGGGTCCATCGCGCCGGGGCCGCTGAAGGGGTCCACGCTGCGCTCCTCCTGGCGCAGCGCCTCGAACCACGTCTCTCCGGCGAAGGGGGCGAACTCCGGGTCCGAGGCGGCCGCGCGGGCGTACTCCGTCGACTCGTGGGCCGCCCGCTCCAGCCACTCCCGCGCCGCGTCCCACTTGCCCAGCCGGGTGCACGCCTGCGCGATGCCGCACGCGGCGGCGGCCCGGCCCGCGGGTTCGTCGTGCCGGTTGTAGAGGTCCAGGAAGTCCGTCATGGCGTCCGCGTGGTGCCCCAGCCGGCCCGCCGCGACGGCGCGCGTGAACTGCGCCTCCGGAAACGGCCGGAACAGGTCGTTGGCGCGGCTGGCGCGCCGGTGGCTCAGGCGGTAGTTGCGTCGCCGTTCGGCGGCGCGGGCCATGATCCACAACCCCACGCCGCGCCGTTGCCGGCGGTCCTGCGGCACGAGCGTGCCCAGCTCGCCGCCGGTGCGCTCGTTGCGCCAGTAGCGCAGGTGGGGTCGCGCGTGGACGTAGGCCCCGATGGGAACCAGGGCGGCGACGGCGGCCCACGGCCACCACGCGCCTTGCACCGGCTCCCCGACGTGCACCGCGGCGTCGTCGATGAACGCGTCCGTGACAACGCCGCCCACATGGGCTGCGAGGGGTGCCGTCGCCCCCTGGCCCGCAAGGCGCAGGTCCAGGTCGCCGTAGAGGTCCGCGTCGCCCGACACGGGCGTCTCGCCCAGGAAGCC
>JANQNI010000355.1 GCA_028289805.1 Thermoplasmatota archaeon
CACGGCGCTGCCGTCCTGGGGCCGGACGGACCGCACGGCCTGCGCCTCCGGGCGGCCCTGCGCGCGGGCCTTCTCCAGGACGGCCGCGATCTCCTGCCAGTTGCGGCCGGCGGCGCGGGCGGCGTTGAGCTGCCCGAGCGTGGCGTCGACGACCTGGAACGCGCCATACAGGGCGTCCCCGTCGGCGCGGCGCGCGACCTCCTGCTCCGCGAAGCCGTCGATGGCCTCCTGCATCTGGGCCACCTGCCGCTCCAGCTTGCCCCGCGCCTCCTCGAAGCGGCGCTTGCGGGGGTCGGCGTCCTCGTCGCCCTCGTCCGTCTCGCCCCGGTAGAAGACGTCCAGCGCCTCCCGGAACGTGGTCGTCTCCTCCAGGGCGAAGCGGGGCAGGGGGTACTTGCGCATGGGAAACGGCACGGCGGCGACGGGTTCGGCCCCGTCGTCGGTGTCGGCGGGGTAGACGACGGCGGGGGCCAGGTCGTTGCGCCCGATCTCCCCCGCCAACTGCTGGATGGCCTCGTGGACGGCGTCCCACTGCTCGTCCAGCAGGCCGCTGGGGGGCAGCGTCTTGTCCACGCCGGCCCGGAGGCACAACTCCTCGCCCCAGAGGGGCCCGAAGCCCAGGTCCAGCGCCAGGAACCGCACCAGGTCCCTGCCGCGCGCGTCGCCGGCGGCGGCCACGAGAGCGTCCCGGTCCATGGAGAGGGGCTCGGCGCCGCCCGGCGGCGGCACGTACGTCTCGCCCTTGCGCAGGCGACGCGCGCCGTGGTCGGCGCCCCGCATCGGCAGCACGATCGTGTCCGCCTCGTCCAGCAGCAGCAGGTTGCCGTCGCCGAACAGCTCCAGCACCAGGCTGTGGCGCCGGGCCTTCTCGAAGTCGATGCGCAGCAACCGGTCGAAGCCCACCTGCCGCACGTCCACCACGCGGGCGTTCTCGAACGTCGAGCGCAGGATCTTCGCCACCATGCTGGGCGCGTCGGGGTTCTCCGGCGGCCGGCGCGTGACCGTGACGAACCGGCCCAGCTCGAACAGCACGTCGAGGCGGCCCGCGCCCTTGCGGCGCACGCGCACCAGCACGGCGTCCTTGGCGGGCTGGTACGCCTTGTCGAAGCGACCCCCCACCAGCAGGCGCCGCAACTCGCCCGCCAGGGCGGCCACGTCCACGTTCGTCATCCCCTTCGCGTCGGCCACGGGGTCGCGGCGAGGCACCGCAGCGCTTTAAGTCGGGCCCCCCTCGGCGCCGCCGTGGGCAAGAAGAAGGAAGACGACGTCCAGGAAGAGGGATACGACTTCATCCCCCCGGACTTCGACGAGGACGCCTTCATCCACAAGGAGATGGTGAGCTTCCGCACCACCCTCACGCTGTTCGTGGTCGGCATCGTCGCCGCCCTCGCCAGCTGGGGCCTCTTCGCCGCCGTCGACGGCGCCCGCGTCGGCTGGCTCCTCGGCATGGTCGTCTTCGCGGTGTTCTTCGCCCTCCTGAAGCCCCTCTACCGGTGGCGCAAGATCGACATCAGCCACTACAAGCGCCGCGAGTGGATCGGCAGCGCGTTCCTGCTCTTCTTCACCTGGCTCGGCATCTGGCTCGTGCTCCTCAACCCCCCCTTCAGCGACTTCGCCGAACCCGACGTGGCCGCCTACGCCAACCCCGGCGTCGCCCCCGTCGGCGGCGACGTGGTCATCGACGTCTTCTACACCGACAACGAGGGCGTCGAGTCCTTCGCCTTCCTGCTCACGGGCCCCGACGGCCCCGTCGCCGTCGAGGAGCACCACGTCACCGGCCCCCACTACCAGTACGTGGCCGACGACCTCGCCGCAGGCACCTACACCTTCCAGGCCACCGGCGCCGACGCCACCGGCCGCGAGGGCCACGACAACGGCACCTTCGAGGTGCGCGCCGAGGTCCTGGAGGTCTTCGTCCAGGACCTCACCAACCCCACCGCCGCCGTCGTGGTCAGCCTCCCCCTGGACCCCGAGGCCGTCTACGCCGCCTACCTCGACCTGGGCGGCGACGACCGCGTCTACCTGGAGTACGAGGAGAAGGTCAACGGCTGGCAGGCCACGCGGGCGCACGCCGGCTGGAGCGAGGGCAACAACACCTTCGGCGTCGTCGTGGAACAACGCAACCAGTTCCACCACGACACCCTGCTCATCCCCGGCGGCGTCGTGCGCGACGACGGCCCCTACACCGTCGAGGTCCAGGGCCCCGGCGACTACCAGGGCGGCCGCCCCGGCGAACCCAACCCCACCGTGGCGCCCGTGCGCAGCGTCCCCGGCCCCGGCGTCGCCCTCCTGGCCGTTGGACTCGTGGCCCTGGCGTTCGTCGCCCGCCGCCGGCGCGCGTAGGACCCACGCCCCCGCCTGCAGCGCAAAGTCCCGCCCCATCCTAAGGCCCAGGGGCACCTACAGGGACCCATGGAGATGACCGCGACCCAGGCCGCCGCCACCCTGCGCGAACTGGAGGCCGCCGAGGAGACCCTCACCGCCCGCACCGCCGGACTCACCCACCTCGTCTGGGGCCTCGCCGCCCCCCTCATCTTCCTCACCTACGGCGCCGCCGGCGACCTCGTCGCGCGCGCCGGAGCCTGGTGGGCCTACGCCGTCCTGTGGATCCCCGGCACCGCCCTCGGAGCCATCCTCACCCACCACCTCTGGCACCAGCACGCCGTCCGCCTCGGCTGGAGCGACGAGGGCCGCGGCGACCTGCGCGTCTTCGCCTACGTGGGCGGCGTCCTCGCCGCCGGAGCCATCCTCTTCTTCGGCGCCCGCGCCGCCGGCGTCGAGTGGGCCGTCAGCACCGCCATGACCGTCGCCAACGGCCTCCTGGCCATCCTCGCCGGCCTCCTGGAGCGCCGCGGCGGCGTCCCCTGCGCCCACTACGGCACCTACGCCGGCGTCGGCATCCTCCTCGCCGGCCTCACCATGGGCGTCCTCGGCACCGGCGAGGACGCCAGCACCATCCTGGGCGCCGCCGCCACCGCCGCCGGCTGGAGCCTCGCCGGCCTGTGGATGCTGCGGCGGGGATAACGGGGACCGCTCGTGGACCTCGACGACGCCGGACGGCTCATCCACCAACCCACCCGGCTGCGCATCATGGCCCTCCTCTACCGGCGACGCGACCTCGCCTACGTCACCGTCCGCGACGCCCTCGGACTCACCGACGGGAACCTGGCGTCCCACGTCAAGCGACTGGAGGCGGCCGGACTGATGGAGAGCCGGCGCGTGCTGCTGGGCCGAGAAGGGTTCCAGTTGCGCTACCGCGTGACCGTGGAGGGCAGCGCAGCGTTCCGGCGGTACCTCAGGGCGTTGCAGGACGTGCTGGACGAGGGTTCGCAGGGCTTATAGCAGACGGCTGGGTCGGCGCCTCGCTGCCCCTGGGCGGCGCTACACCGCGGCCCCGTGGGGTAGTTTGGTATCCTCGTGCCTTCGGGAGGCACATACTCCAGTTCAAATCTGGGCGGGGCCACTTCGACCATCGCGTCGACGCGCTTCACAACGCGTCGTTGCACCCCTCGACGATGGTCCCCTCGCGGATGCGTGGTTCGGGCCAGCCGAACTCCTCGAACATCGCCTCCGCGAAGGCGATGATGCGGCCCTCGTCGCCGGCCCGGAGGTCGTTGACCAAGAGTTTGGCCTGGTTCCCCCCCCAATGGAGGGTGCCGCGATGTCCGCCATGCGTGTAGTCGACGTACCGCCCCCGGTCGCCCGACAGATCCTCCTGCTCCCAGGTGGCGATGAGGGTCGGGTGCTCGCAGCCCCAGATGCAGCCGGACAGGGCCGTGGTGGCCAGCAGGAGGAGGGGGAGGAGGATGCGTGCGGCATTCACACAGGAACCGCCGGGGGCGATTGGGCGGCCCCCGCGGCGAGCAGGTGAGCCACAAGAGGAACGTGGACGGGCACCAATGGAGCCGCTCCAGCATGACAGAACCAGGCATTGAGCCCGACATCGTCTCCAGCGGCCAGCCATGAGTCCCGGCCACGCAGACCCGATGCGAAGGGCATGGCGCCGCGGCGCCCAGCATCACCGCCCGCTCGGAGGCCATGCAAGCACCGCGGCGATACCGCACGCCCATCGATAGCAAGACCGTCGCGGAACCAAGGGCATCCCGGATTGAATCGGTCGGCGTCAGCGAGACCGTTTCGCAGTCGAGGAGGGCTATGCAAGTGGGGAATCAAGGGAATCACCAGGGCTGGCGCAAACGGCGCCCGAGACTAAGACCCCCCGACCATAGAATATAAATATTTTATAATCGATTGCTAAATGCATGTTGTAGAGCTGGGACCCCATATTGATTTGGTTTTTTGGGGTTTTATATTTATTTTATTCACAATTTGGTGGTAGGGGGAAGGGGAAGTAGGTATGCCTATCAAACGACCTCAGCCGCCTCCACCTCGACGTTCGCGGCGGCGGGGACGATGTCCAGGTCAACGGCCTCGCCGTGCGGCAGGAGTCCGGCCCGGTCCAGTCCGACGGTGAGGTCTTCCTTGGGGAAGACGAGGACGCTGCGGCCTTCGCTGACGCGCTCGATGAGGCCGGCCTGTTCCATCTTGGTGACGCGGCGGTGGACGACGCTGGCGGCGAGGCCGAGGCCCTCGGCGATCTCGCGCTGGCTGAGGCCGCCGTGGTCGACGAGGTGGCGGGCCAGCAGGGCGTTGCGGGGGTCGCGCAGGAGCGCCTGGCCGGTCTTGCCCTTGTAGGCGCCGGCGACCTTGTCGAAGTAGCAGACGTTGCCCTCGACCTTCTGGCTGGCGACGAGGCCGGCGCCCTCCATGCGGCGCAGGTGGTATTGGACGGTGTTCCAGGAGAGGCCGCTGAGGGCGGCGATGCGGCGGATGTGGATGCCGGGGTCGGCGCGGACGAGGGCGTGGATGCGGGCGCGGGTCACGGGGGTGTTCTTCTGCATGGGGGGTCACCGCCCCCGGGGGGTGCCCGGGGACGGGTTCCACTCGGTCGCGCCGCTGCGTGGTTCGATGCTTGTCCGACGCCGGACAGACAACCCAGCGTCCGCTGGCTGGGCGGGGTCGGGCCCAGGCGTGACTGGGTGGGG
>JANQNI010000179.1 GCA_028289805.1 Thermoplasmatota archaeon
TTCGACGAGGCAGTCATCGTCGCCGCCCTGGACGCCCCCGGCATCACCGCCACCGACATGGCCGAGGCCCTGGTGGCCCACGGAACGCCGTTTCGCGACGCCTACACAGCCCTCGCGGCCGCATTCCAAGCCGTCGAGCAGGGCACGGACCTGGAGGACGCCCTCGCATCGGCCGGTTTGTCTCCCGACGAGGTCGCCGTCGCCCTCGCGGCCGCCGCACCCGACCCCGCACGTCGCGCCACCCTCGGTGGCCCCGCCCCCGCGCGCGTCCAGGAAGCCACCGCCGCACTCGGCGCCGCTCTCCTGAAGCAGACTGCCGTGCTGGGCGCCGTCCACGCCGCCGTCGCCGTGCCCACCACCCTCCTGAGCGCGCCTCCTTCCGCGGTGCTCGACGCTCCGCAGGCGGTGGTCGCGTGAGTCTCGCCGTGGCGACCACCGTGCCGCCCGCGACCGCGCCGCACGTCCTCGGGATGGCGGACCTGGACGGTCACGTCCACGCCATCCTGGAGAAGGCCCACGAACTCAAGGCGCAGGCCGCCGCCGGAGCCCTTCCGCCCCTGCTGGCCGGCAAGACCGTGCTGGTGGTCTTCGAGCGCAACAGCACCCGCACCCGCATCAGCTTCGAAGTCGGCATCCAGAAGCTCGGCGGCGTCTGCAGCATCCTCGACGCCGCCACCAGCCAGCTCGGCCGGGGCGAGAGCATCGAGGACACCGCCGCCGTCCTGAGCCGCTACGCCGACGCGATCGTCTACCGCAGCAGCAGCCACGCCAACCTCCAGGAGATGGCCGAGCACGCAACCGTCCCCGTCGTCAACGCCCTGACCGACCTGGAGCACCCCTGCCAGGTGCTCGCTGACTGGATGACCCTGGAGGAACACCTGGGCCCCCTGGCCGGCAAGACGTTCACCTACGTCGGCGACGGCAACAACATGGCCCACTCCTACCTCCTGGGCGCGCCGCTGGTCGGCATGGACGTGCGCGTCGCCGCACCCCCCGGATACGGCCCCGACTGGGGCGTCGTCGAGCAGGCGGAGGCCCTCGCCGTGCGCGCGGGCACCGACCTCCTGCTCACCGAACGGCCGGGGGAGGCCGTCGCGGGCGCCCACGCCGTCGCCACCGACACCTGGATCAGCATGGGCGACGAGGCGGAGGAGGCCCAGCGGCTCGCGGACTTCGCCGGCTACCGCGTCGACGACGCCCTCATGGACCAGGCAGCGCCCGGCGCCCGGTTCCTGCACTGCCTGCCCGGCCACTGGGGCCACGAGGCGACGCACGCGGTGGCCCACGGGCCCCGGTCCGTCATCCACGACCAGGCCGAGAACCGCATGTGGGTGCAGATGGCGTTGCTGGTACACCTGCTGACGTAGGCATCGAGGCGGCCCAACGAAACCGATCGCGACACGATGGGTTTCGGGCAAGACGTTGTCAAGCCGGGCGCGCGTGCGACCCGGCATGGCGAGCTTCACAACCGAACTGGAGTTGCAGGAACTGCCCGGCGGCCGGTGGCGGGTGCTGCGCCCCCTCGGATACCAGGGCCGAACGGATGCCTTCGAGGTGCCCGCCGGCTTCGAGACCGACCTCGCCTCCGTGCCCCGGATGCTGACGTGGTTCGTCCCCCGCTACGGCCGATACACCAAGGCCGCCGTCCTGCACGACTACCTCTGCCGCAACCCCGATGTCGCCTCGCGCAAGGACGCCGACGGCATCTTCCGCCGCACCATGCGGGAACTGGGCGTCCCCGTCCTGCGC
>JANQNI010000187.1 GCA_028289805.1 Thermoplasmatota archaeon
ACAGTTCGGCTTGCTTGACGGTGTCGATGCCGAGGTCGGCTTCCATGTCGAGGTCGGCTTCGAGCATCTCGGCGGGGTAGCCGGTCTTCTCGGCGACGAGGGCCGTGACCTTCTCCAGCACGACGCCGGCGTCGGCGGCGGGCGTGGGGGTCGCCGCGACGACGGGGGCGGGCTCCGGCGTGGCGGTGACTTGGACCTCCACCTTGGCCGGGGCGCCCTGGTCGACGATGCGCAGGGTGCGGTGGACGACCTCGGTCTCGGCGCCGGGCAGGCCGCTGACCTGGGAGAGCCACGCCTTGTACGTCGCCTCGCTGGCAACGCGCTCGTGCTCGCGGGCCACCAGTTCGGTCAGGGTCATGGCGACCTGGCTGCCGAAGCCGGCGGCGAGGCGCAGGGCGTAGCGCACGTCGTAGGCGCCGCCCTTGGAGAGGTTCAGGTCCCCGAGTTCGGGGTCGGGGTCGCGGAAGTTGGCGATGGGGGGCACCTGCCCGCGTTGCAGCGCCTTGAGGACGATGGCGTCCTCGACGCCGGCGCCCTGGGGGTGTCCGGTGAAGCCCTTGGTGTTGGCGACGACGACCTGGTTGGCCTGGCTGCCGAAGGTCGCCCGAAGCGCGTGGATTTCGGCGGAGGCGGATCCGCCGCGGGCGGGCGTGTAGGTCTCGTGGCTCATGAACACGGCCTTGGCGGCGATGCCGGCGGCGTCGACGCCGTAGCGGGCCTGCGCCTTCTCCAGGAGTCCGGTCATGCACTGGCTGATGTGCTCCACGTCGAGGCGGCTGCCGTGGAAGGCGCTGTTGGCGACGGTGGTGGCCAGCAGCTTGGCGATGGGCCGCATGCCGCGCGCCTCGGTCTCGGGGACGCTCTCGACGACGAGGCCGACGGCGCCCATGCCGACGATCATGCCGTGGCGGCGGGCGTCGAAGGGCAGGGCGGCCTCCTCGACGTTGGCCTTGGTGGTGGCGGCGCCGCTGGCGAGGAAGCCGCTGCCGATCCACTCGAACATGGCGTCCGAGGTCACGTCGTCGGCGCCGACGACCAGCACGCGCTTGCAGCGGCCGGTGCGGATCCAGTCCTCGGCCACCGCGACGGCCTGGGTGGTGCTGGCGCAGGCGGCGTTGAGTTGGGTGTTGGGGCCGCGCGCGCCGATGAACTGGGCCAGTTGGGCGTGGCCGAGGCTGAGGACGTTGAAGAGGAACTTCCGGTTGAACGCGTAGCGGGCGGCGCCCTGCTCGGGCAGCACGTCCTGGAGACGCTCGAACTCGCCGTCGAAGCTGGCCTGGACCTGGGCCTTCAGCGTGGGGTCCTGCACGGCGTCGACGAGCTCCTGGTACAGGCGGTGCAGGTCGTCCAGGGCGGCCCCGGCGTACTTGTCGGCGAGGTACTGGCTCACGTCGCGCAGCAGGTTGTCCATGCCGGGGAAGGCGCTGGCGAAGACGATGCCCGTCTCGTCGCGCAGGGGCTCGGGGAGCTTCCACTCCTTGGGCAGGTGGCTGCCGGTGGTGGTCTGGAGGTACGGGCGCTGGAGGGGGATGCCGGCGTCGCGCAGCGCCTCCAGGCCGGCCGCGATGGCGTACTGGAAGGTGCGGTCGAGGGTGGCGGCGAAGTCGCCGTCGACGCCCCAGTCGGAGAGGTCGAAGCCGCCGCGGCGGCCGGCGAGCTGGATGACCTGGGCCACGTCGTCGATGGCCTGGAATGTGCCCTGGCCGTTGCCGGACTTGACGAGCCGCACGATGTTCTTGTCGGCGATCTTGGCGCGCTCGGTCTCGGGCAGGGCGTCGATGAGGTTCTCGCCGGCCAGGATGCGGTCCCAGTCCCGCTCGTCGAAGAGGGGCTTGTGGGTGCCGGGGAGGCCGACGCTGATGCCGCTGAAGCCGACGTCGTCGAGGTGGATGCCGAACGCCTTGACCTTGGCCAGGAGGGCCTGCTCCTCGCCCGTCAGGGCGGGCGTGGCGGGGGCGACGGTCGTCGGGGGCGCGGCGGCGGTGGGGGTGCCGTCCATGCCGTCGAGGGTCCGGGCCAGGTCGCGCAGGGCAGCGGCGATGACGTCGATGCGGGGGTCGGCGGCGGGGGCCGGCGTCGCCGCGGGGGTCGGGGCGGTCGGCGCCGCGACGGTCCGGGTGAACGCCGCCGTCGGCTCGCGGAACTCGGCCGTGTAGACGGCGGGGTCGTTCAGGTCGGGCAGCTCGGGCGCGAAGCCCCAGGCGCCGAGGAAGGCGAACAGTTCGTTGATGTGCTGGATGCCGCCCTTCTTGGGGTGGTTGGCGGGAATGGCGACGGCGTCGCCGCGGTCGCCGAGGATGTCGAAGGCGAAGCCGGTGAGGGCCTTCTTGGGGCCGACCTCGATGAAGGTGCGCACGCCCTCGTCGTACATGCGCTGCATGATGCCGATCCACTCCACCGGGGAGGCAACCTGGACGGCGAGGTTGTCGCGGATGGCCTCGGGGTCGTCGCCGTAGGGTGCGGCGCCGACGTTGCTGAGGATGCGCGTCTTGGGGGCCTGCACGTCGAGGCGGGCCAGGACGTTGCGCAGCGGCTTGCTGGCGGGCGCCACGATGTCGCTGTGGAAGGCGGCGCTGACGGGCAGGTAGATGCACTGGAGGCCCTGCGCCGTCAGCTTCTCGACCGCCTGGTCCAAGCCGGCGCTGCTGCCGGCGATGACGGTCTGGCTGGGGCAGTTCTTGTTGGCGCAGATGACGTACTCGTCCACGTCCTCGATGGCGGCGGAGACGGTCTCCCAGTCGGCGGGGATGCTGGCCATCTTCCCGAGGTCGGGGAGGTCCACGTTGGCCATCTCGCGGCCGCGGGCGGCGACGGCGTGCAGGGCGTCGGCGAAGGACAGCACGCCGGCGGCGACCAGGGCGCCGTACTCGCCGAGGCTGTGGCCGGCGACCACGTCGGGCTGGACGCCCCACTGCTTCAGCAGGCGCAGGAGCGCCACGTCCATGGCGAGCACGGCGGGCTGGGTGAACTCGGTGAGCTTCAGCTTCTCGTTGCTGGCCTTCTGGTTCTCCGGCGTGTTGGGGGTGGGCCAGAGGATGTCGGTGAGCTTGACGCCGTCCAGCTCGTCCTTGAGGACGGCGTCGGCCTCCTCGAAGGTGTGCTTGACGACGGCGTACTTCTGGGCCAGGTCGCGGCCCATGTTGACGTACTGGGTGCCCTGGCCTGGGAACAGGAAGGCGACCTTGCCCTTCGGCTTGCCCTGGTTGAGGAAGACGCCCTGGTTGAAGGCGAGCTTGGCCACGGCGGGCTGGGTGGCGGCCTTGGCGGCGAGTTCGAGCTTCTTGGGAATCTCGGACGGGTCGGCGGGGGCGATGCCGACGCGGCGCTCGGCGGCAACGCCGGCCTCGGTCAGGCCGTAGTAGGCGTCGCGGAAGCGGGGGCCCTCGCCGGTCTCGTGGAACGTGACCGGGGGCAGGCCCATCACGCTGCCGGGCAGGGCGTCGCCGTCGAGCACGAGGGGCGTCTGCTCCAGCACGGCGGCCGACTCCATGTGGGCGCGGAAGGCGGCCTCGTCGAAGACCGTCTGCGTGCCCGCACTCGGCGCGGCCGTCGCGGGGGTGGGTGCGGGGATGGGCGTGGGGGCCGGCGGGGCGGCCTCGGGTGCGGCGTGCGTCGCCTCGGCGACGGCGAGGGCGCCGGGGACGTACTGCTCCAGGACGACGTGGAAGTTGGTGCCGCCGAAGCCGAAGCTGCTCACGGCGGCGCGGCGGGGGTGTCCCTCGGGTTGGGGCCACGCGGTGCGCTGGGTGGCGACCTGGAAGGGGCTGGTCTCCCACTCGATGGCGGGGTTGAGGGTGTGGACGTTGATGCTGGGCGGGATGGTGCCGCGCTCGACGGCCAGGACGGCCTTGAGCATCCCGGCGGCGCCGGCGGCGGCCTTCAGGTGGCCGATGTTGCTCTTGACGGAGCCGACCTTGATGCTGCCGGCGGCGGGCCGGGCGTCGGGGTCGACCTGCTCGAACGCCTCCCGCACGGAGGTCAGCTCCACGGGGTCGCCCACGGGCGTGCTCGTGCCGTGTGCCTCGAGGTAGCCGACGGTGTAGGGGTCCATCTCGGCGTCCTCGTAGGCGCGGCGCACGGCCTTGACCTGGCCGGCGGGGTTGGGGGCGGTGATGCCCTTGCCCTTGCCGTCGCTGCTGCCGCCCACGCCGCGGATGACGGCGTGGATGCGGTCGCCGTCGCGTTCGGCGTCGGCGAGGCGCTTGAGGACGAACATGGCGCAGCCCTCCCCCATGACGAAGCCGTTGGCGTCGGCGTCGAAGGGGCGGCTGCCGTCCGGGCTCAGGGCGCCGATGGCGCTGAACTGGATGTACGGCGTGATGTCCATGGAGCGGTCGGTGCCGCCCCACAGCACGAGGTCGCTCTCGCCGCCTTGCAGGCTGTCCACGGCGGCGTCGAGCGCGGCCAGGCTGGACGCGCACGCGGCGTCGGTGGTGAAGTTCTTGCCGCCCAGGTCGAAGACGTTGGCGATGCGGCCGGCGACCACGTTGGAGAGGTGGCCGGGCATGGTGTCCTCCGTCACGGGCACCGTGCTGGCCTTGTAGCGCTCCTCCGCCCGCTCCAGGAGGGCCGCCCGCTCGGCCTCCGGGAGCTTCTGGAACGCGGGGTCCTGCTCAATGGCCGCTCGGGCCTCGGGCCAGAACAGGCGCTTGGTGGCGACCTTGTTGGACTCGCCGCCCATGGCGTTGCCGATGATGACGGCGGTGCGGTCGCGGTCGAAGTCCCGCCCCGCGTCGCCCCGGACGCCCGTGCTCAGGCCCGCGTCCAGCAGCGCCTGCCGGGCTGCGCTGAGGGCCCAGCGCTGGCTCGGGTCCACCTGCTCCTGCACCTTCGGGGGCATCCGGTACTCCAGGCCCTGGAAGTTGTCGTCGGCGACGAAGGCGCCGATCTTGGCGTAGGTCCGGTCGGCGGCCTTCTCGGCGTCGTAGTAGAGGGCGGGGTCCCAGCGGTCGGGGGGGACCTCGCGGATGCTGTCGCGGCCGGATTCCAGGTTGTTCCAGAAGGTCTCCACGTCGGGGGCGTCGGGCAGGACGCAGCCGAGGCCGACGATGGCGATGGGGTGCTTGGTGACGGTGTCGGGCATGGTGGGGGCTCCGTGCGGGTTCGGAGGGGAAGGGGACGAGGACGGCACGGGGCCGGTGAATCGGTTCAGAGGGGCGTCAGGCCGTGCTTCTTGGCGGGCCGCTGCTCGCGCTTCTGCAGCAACGGCAGCAGGGCGGCGATGAGGCGGGGCCGCGTCTCGCGGGGCTCGATGACGTCGTCGATCCAGCCGCGCTCGGCGGCGACGTAGGGGTTGGCGAACTTCTGTTCGTACTCGGCGGTGAACTCCGCCTTGCGCGCCTCGGCGGCGGCCGGGTCGGTCTCGGCGAGCTTCATCAGTTCGCGGCGGTGCAGGATCTCGACCGCTCCCGAGCCGCCCATGACGGCGATCTCGGTGCCGGGCCAGGCGAGGTTCACGTCGCTGCCGACGTGCTTCGAGGACATGACGATGTAGGCGCCGCCGTAGGACTTGCGCAGCACCACGGACAGCTTGGGCACCGTCGCCTCGCAGTAGGCGTAGAGCAGCTTGGCGCCGTTGCGGATGATGCCGCCGTGCTCCTGGCCGAGGCCGGGCAGGAAGCCGGGCACGTCGACGAAGCTGACGATGGGGATGTTGAAGGCGTCGCAGAAGCGGATGAACTTGGCGCCCTTGATGCTGGCCTCGATGTCCAGTGCCCCGGCGAGGCTGGCGGGCTGGTTGGCGACGATGCCGACGGGGACGCCGTCGAGGCGGCTGAAGCCGACGACGAGGTTCTGGGCCCACTTGGGCTGGATCTCGAAGAAGGAGTCGGTGTCGACGACGCGCTTGACGACCTCGCGCACGTCGTAGGGCTTGTTGGGGTTGGCCGGCACGAGCGAATCCAGTTCGGGGTCCATGCGGCCGCGCTCGTCGCCGGAGTCCTGCTTGATGGGGAGGTCGGCGAGGTTGTTGGCCGGGATGTAGGAGAGGAGCTTGCGGATGAGGTTCATCGTGTCGTCCTCGTCCACGCCCGAGAAGCTCGCCACGCCGGACTTGACCGTGTGGACGCTGGAGCCGCCCAGCTCCTCCTGGCTGGCCTCCTCGCCCGTGACGGTCTTGACCACGTCGGGGCCGGTGACGAACATGTGGCTGGTGTCGTCCGTCATGATGATGAAGTCGGTCAGCGCCGGGCTGTAGACCGCGCCGCCGGCGGATGGGCCGACGATGACGCTGATCTGGGGCACGACGCCGCTGGCCTTGACGTTGCGGAAGAAGATGTCCCCGTAGCCGGCGAGGCTGGCGACACCCTCCTGGATGCGCGCGCCGCCGGAGTCGTTGAAGCCGATGACGGGGGCGCCGATGGCCATGGCCTGGTCGAGCACCTTGGCGATTTTCTGGCCGGTCTGGAAGCCGAGGCTGCCGCCGAGGACGGTGAAGTCCTGGGCGTAGACGAAGACGACTTGGCCGTGGATGGTGCCGTGGCCGGTGACGACGCCGTCGCCGTCGAACCGGTTGCGGTCCATGCCGAAATCGGTGGCCTGGCTGCGCACGTAGGGGTCCATCTCGACGAAGGAGCCGGGGTCGAGCAGCAACTCGATGCGCTCGCGGGCCGTGTACTTGCCCTTCTTGTGCTGCGCCTCGATGCGTGCGGGGCCGCCACCGAGCTGGGCCTTGGCGCGGCGTTCGCGCAGCACCTCCACGGGGTCGGGCCGGGTGGGCTCGGCGTTGGCGGTGTCGGCCTGGGGGCTGGGGGGGACAGTCTTGGCCATGGCTCGTCGGGCTCGGGAAGCTATATCAGACTTCGCGTCGGGTTTTGCGGCGATCGGGGAGAATTCGGGTTTCTCGGTTCGTCAATCGACGGTGCAAGCACTGACCGGTCGCGGGGACTCGAACATATCAACCATCGGATGCGGGGGTGCGTCGAGCGCGCTCCGCTACCCGGACAGGGCGCTTCGCCCCGCCTCCCACGCCAGCGTCGCGCACCGCCTGCGCGCCTCCCCGAGCGGTGCGTCCACCAACCGCAGCACGTCCGCCTCCGCCATGCCCACCACGTCCGCGACGGGCCGCCCCCGCCAGGCGTCGGTGAGCAGGCTCGCCGCCGCCACCGACACCGCACAGCCGACGCCCTCCCAGGAGGCGTCCACCACCACGCCGTCCTCGACGCGCAGGTGGAGGGTGACCTCGTCGCCGCACAGGGGGTTGGTGGCGGTGTGCTCGTGGGTGGTCCCCGGCAGGGGTCCCCGGTTGTGGGGGTCCTTGTAGTGCTCCAGGACGTGGGCGGGGTAGGCGACCATGCCTGGGGACAAGTGGTCCTTGCGGCGTATAGGTGCGGCGCTTCGGGCCCCGCGCCGCGCGTGCGCCGCGACGCCGACCCGCTTGTGCGCCCCTTATGCCCGCCGCGGCCCCATACGGACGCGTGCAGTCCTGGCTGGCCCCCGTCGCCGTCGTCCTGGTGAGCCTCGGTGCCGGCCTCGTCCTGGACCACGACGGCGACGGTGCCGACGCCTGGAGCGAACTGGCCGCCGGCACGTCCCTCGTCCGCGGCGACTCCGACGGCGACGGACTGCCCGACGGCCACGAACTCGCCGTGGGCCTGCCGCCGACCCGGTTCGACGCGG
>JANQNI010000312.1 GCA_028289805.1 Thermoplasmatota archaeon
GGCATCACGACGGGCTTCGGCGAGTTCGCCCACGTCACCATCGACCGCGACCAGGTGCGGCAACTGCAGCGCAACCTCGTCATGAGCCACGCCGTCGGCGTCGGCGCCCCCCTGCCGCGGGAGGTGGTGCGGGCGATGATGCTGATTCGCGTCAACACCCTCGTCAAGGGCCTCAGCGGCGTGCGCCGGGTGCTGGTGGAGCGTCTCCTGCGCCTGCTGGAACTGGACCTGGTGCCCTTCGTGCCGAGCCGCGGCAGCGTCGGCGCCAGCGGCGACCTGTGCCCCCTGGCCCACATGGCCCTGCCGCTGCTGGGGATGGGCCGGCTCGACGACGGGATGGGAGGCGGCGCCCGCCCCGCCGCCGAGGTGCTGGCCGAGCACGGCATCGAACCGATGGAACTGGAGGCGAAGGAGGGCCTCGCCCTCATCAACGGCACCCAGCTCATGAGCGCCGTCGGCGCCCTCGTCGTCCACGACGCGCTGGACCTGCTCCAGGACGCCCAGGTGGTCGCCGCCATGAGCCTGGAGGCCCTCATGGGCAGCGTCCGCCCCTTCGACGCCCGCGTCCACGCCGCCCGCCCCCACCCCGGCCAGGGCGTCGTGGCCGCCAACCTGCGCGCCCTGACGGTGGGCTCCGGCGTCGTCGAGAGCCACGAGGGCTGCGGCCGCGTCCAGGACGCCTACTCCCTGCGCTGCATCCCGCAGGTGCTCGGCGCGTGCCGGGACCGCGTCGAGGCCGCCCGCGGCGTCGTCGAGGTCGAAATCAACAGCGCCACGGACAACCCCCTCGTCTTCCCCGACGGCGACATCGTCAGCCAGGGCAACTTCCACGGCGCGCCGCTGGCGTTCATCCTCGACGGCCTCGCCATGGCGCTGGCCGAGGTGGCCAGCATCGCCGAACGGCGCGTGGAGCGCCTCGTCAACCCCGACCTCTCCGAGGGCCTCAAGCCGTTCCTGGTCGACGCCGGGGGCCTCAACTCCGGCTTCATGATCGCCCAGTACGTGGCCGCCGCGCTCGTCTCCGAGAACAAGGTCCACGCCCACCCCGCCAGCGTCGACAGCATCCCCACCAGCGCCAACCAGGAGGACCACGTCAGCATGGGCAGCATCAGCGCCCTGAAGCTGTGGCAGGTCCTGGAGAACGCCCGCCACGTCGTCGCCATCGAGGCGCTGTGCGCCGCCCAGGGACTGGACTTCAAGGCCGACGACGGCCTCGTCGCGGGCACGGGCAGCCGCGCCGCCCACGACCGCATCCGGGCGGACGTTGCGCGGCTGGAGGGCGACCGCATCCTGCACGACGACGTGGTCGCCCTGACGGAGGTCCTGCGCTCCGGCGGACTGCGGGCCGCCGTCGCCACGGCCGGCGTGCGGCTCGACTAACCCGCCACGACGCGCCCGCCGCTGACGACCGTCTCCACCGTCTGCCGACCCGGCTCGTAGACCCAGTGGTCCAGGTCCGGCACCGCGTGGATGAGCAGGTCGGCGCGCTTGCCCGCCTCGAGGCTGCCCAATTCCGACTCCAATCCGAGGCTGCACGCCGCGTTCCACGTCGCCGCCGTCAGCGCCTGCGTCGGCGAGAGGCCCAGGAGGAAGCACCCGAGCTGCGCCACCAGCGTCATGCTCGTCACCGGGTTGTTGGGGTTGTGGTCCGTCGCCAGCGCGACCGGAACGCCCGCCTCCAGCAGCCGCCTGCCCGGCGCCCACTGCGGCTGCATGAGCGTCAGGGGCACCGTCGGCAGCAACGTCGCGATCGTGCCGGCCCCCGCCATCGCCTCGATGCCCTCGTCGCTGACGCGCAGCAGGTGGTCGGCCGACACCGCCCCCGCCCGCGCCGCCAACTCGGCGCCGCCCGTGTTCACGATCTCGTCCGCGTGCAACCGCAGTCCCAGGCCGTGGCGCTTGGCGGCGTCGAAGATCGCCTCCCCCTGCGCCACCGAGAAGACGCCCTCCTCCACGAAGACGTCGCAGTAGCGCGCGATGCCCTGCGCCTCCACCTTCGGCAGCATCTCGTCGATGACCACGTCGGTGAACGCCTGCGCGTCCGTTTCGGGCGGCACCGCGTGGGCGCCCAGGAACGTCGAGACGACCGGGAGGTCCAGGGCGTCGGCGAGCACCGCGTTGGCCTCCAGCATCCGCAACTCCGACTCCGTCGTGAGGCCGTACCCGCTCTTGGCCTCCGTCGCCGTCGTCCCCTGCGCCCGCATCCGCTTCAACCGCGGCAGCGCCGCCTCTGCCAACTCCGACACCGTCGCCTCCCGCGTGCGCTCGACGGTGTGCCGGATGCCGCCGCCGGCCTCCAGGATCTCCAGGTACGACTTGCCCTGCAGCTTCAAGGCCAACTCGAAGGCACGGTCGCCCGCGTAGACCAGGTGGCTGTGGGGATCCACATACCCCGGCGTCACCAGCGCGCCGTCGGCGTCCAGGGTGCGCTCGGCGTTCCCGTCCCACTCCTCGGAAGGCCCCACCCACGCGATGCGGTGGCCGGAGACCGCGACGGACCAGTCGGGGCGCAGGCCCGCGTCGCTCGCGGCGTCCGCGGGGCGGGGGGCGGCGAGGCCCTGGAGAGTGGCCACGTTCGCGTTGTGGATGAGGAGGTCGGCTTGCATGGGGGCGCGCAAGGAGGAGAGGGGGATAAGGGGGAGGGCTAGGACGCTGGCACGCTGACGTCAACGTTCATGGGGCGTCGGCGTCCTCGCGTGCGGATGCATCGGTCGTGCCTTGGAACCTGCTTCCCGCACGGGAGTCATTGCGTTCGCTCAGATACCCGGTACGATTCCCCGTGGATGGGGCTGTCGTAATGGACCTCGTATTCGTCGCCCAATTCTTCCACGGTTCGCTGCCATAGTTCCAGGCCGGTGTGTTCCAACGCTTCCGCTTCTGCGGATTCGGGTCGGAAGGAATGCTCCATGCGCTCGAACACTTCGTCAAAGTCTGAAGCCCATTGCATGAGTTCTCTTCGCAAGGCGTTGGACACGGGCAGCTCGTCCGGGGCGACGCTCTTCAGGAGGCCATCGGAGCCAGGGATCCACACGGGGTTCGCGTAGGGTTCAAGGCCCAGGTGGATGGCGCGGCGCGTCATCGGTAGAGCCACCCCGCTTCCGGCGGAATACCTCTGCGTGCACTGATGATGCCATGGTGTCCCTCGACGGCCGTGATGTCGAGTTGCTGGTTGTAGTATGCCGACGCACGATTCGAAAGCCTCGTGGCGGACCAGTCTGCATGCTCGATCACGAAATCGATCTCCTGCCCTGTGGGCTGATATCGCGATGGGTATTTATTGGGCGTGTCAACGGCGAAGTGCTTGGTGTAGGGACGTCCCGATGGCGTGGCGCCGTATGGGGCCGTGCCTCCTCCGTTGGGTGTGTGCGTCTTCGTCGGGAACAAGGTAGCATCGGCATCGGCCCCGAGCGCGCGGTTGAGGCGGCTGTTGGGGATGGCGTTGTCGACGAAACGGAATGTCCCTTGGGCTGCTTGCCCCCCGTACACCGCAGTTGCGGCGGTGACGACCACATCGATGCCCGTGTCGACCGTACAGTCCCACGCAGCGCGTCCGCCCCGTGAGCAAGCGTCGTAGCCGCAGGCGAGCGAAGCAGCCAGGTTGAGGCCGCTCACGCACATCTCATGGGGGTTGTCGCAGCTACCCACTAGACAGTCGCCGGTCTTGGCCAAGGATGTCCTCAAGGCCGAGAGTTCGCCTCCAGCGTTTGTGGTGGCCGTCGAGAGGCAGCCTCCGAGACCGAGGTCTTGACAGTTGTGTGCACCGGTCACGATGGCCTCGCCGAGGCCCAGGAATCCGTCCCACGCCTCCATGGCACAGCCGCCCACGTATGCGTTGCTGGCTTGGCCGCACAGCCCGTATGGATCCTTCTGACTCCATGGACTGTTGCCGACGTACGCGTACGCGTTCCCGAGGTTCCCTGCGTCTCCCCACACGCCGATGGGGTCGCGGCTGAGGAACCGTCCCATGTCGGGGTCGTAGGTCCGGGCGCGGTAGTGGTACATGCTGAGGGAGTCGTCGTAGTAGCGTCCGTTGTAGAGGAAGGGGTTGCCGACGCCGCTGCTGCCGAAGGTGACGCTGTCGGTGGGGTCCCATTGCACGTCGTCGTTGCCGGTTCCTGGGGTGCGGATGGTGGGGTTTCCGTAGGGGTCGTAGTGGTAGCCCTCTACGAGGTTGCCTGCATCGTCGGTGAGGCCGACGATGTTGGCGTGGGCGTCGTAGTGGTAGAAGTAGCGTTCGTCGCCGGGGTCGGTGGTGTCGCCGTCGTCGTTGGTGTCGACGCTCATGGAGAGCACTTCGTCGATGCCGGCGCCGTGGACCCATTGCTTGACGTCGGTGAAGGAGGTGACGAGGTTGTTGAGGTTGGGTCGCTTCAGTTGGGATTCCTGGACGAGGCTCTGGCCGCTGTATGTGTACCAGGTGGGTCGTTCGTTGGGTTGGCCGAGGAACTCGTCGCTGGCGACGCGGATGATGCGGCGGCCGAGGGCGTCGTAGCCGAAGGCGAGGATTTCCTCGTTGGTGGCCTTGTCCTCGACGGCGACGAGGCGGTTGAGGAAGTCGTACCCGTAGCGCAGTGCGCCGTCCTCGACGAGGTTGCCGTTGGCGTCGTAGACGAAGTTCTCGGTGGTGCTGGAGGGTCCGATGCTGCACGCCTCGCTCGTGAGTTGGTTGCCGCTGTCGTGGGTGCGGCTGCACGTGGTGGTGATGCTGGCCTTGGTCTTCGTGTATGTGGCCCAGTTGTTCTCCTCCGTGGGCGTCCACGACCGTGACTCCTGCGGGTTCGTGATGGCCATGTTCGGCAGGTCCAGGTTGCCGCGCGCCCAGGAGGTGGTCCGGTAGAGGGAGTCCAGGTGGAGGCGTTCGCCGAACTGGTTGCCGGAGTCGGGCTGGAGTTGGTGGGCGATGCGGTGGCCGGCGGCGTCGTAGAGGACCTCCAGCGACAGCAGCGTGGACGTGGCGTCCCGGTGGTCGATGTCGGTGAGGCGCCGCATGCCGTCGTATCCCATGAGGGTCTTGGCGCTGGGGTTCGTGCTGCTGCCGAACTTCTTCTCGACGACGCGGTCGCCATGGTAGGCGTGGTCGGCGATGAGGCCCTTGGCGTCGGCGACTGCGTCGAGGCGGTTGGCGTCGTCGTGGGTGCGGGTGACGACGCGGCCGTCGGGGTAGGTCGTGGCGACGACGTTGCCGACGCCGTCGCGGATGTGCGCGACGCCGGCGCCGTTCTGGGTCTCCTCGACGATGCGTCCCAGGGAGTCGAAGGCCTGGGTGGCGGTGGATGCGGTCGAGAAGGACAGGAGGCCGGCGCGGGTGGCGCCGTCGTCGGTGGCCTCGACGAGGCGGCCCATGGGGTCGTAGTCGAAGGTCTGCTGGCTGGTTCCTAGGAGGCCGGGTTCGGCGTCGACGTCGATGCGGGTGAGGCGGTCGAGTTCGTCGTAGCCCATGAGGAGGACGCGGCCGCTCTGGTACGTGGTGCGTTCGCGGTTGCCGGCGGCGTCGTAGCCGTAGGCGACGGTGACGCCGTCGGCGTGGGTCTCGGCCAGGAGGGTGCCGGCCGCGTCGCCGTATGCGTACTCGGTGCAGTGGTCGGCGTTGCAGCGGCGCAGGGGTCGGTCGGCGCCGTCCCAGTGCGTGGTGGTGACGATGCTGTCCTGGAGGGCGCCGCTTCCGGTGCCGCCGGCACGCAGTTCATGCACGGTGACCCAGGGTCGGTCGGCCTCGTCGAAGTGGGTGCGCACGACGTTGCCCAGTTCGTCGGTGGTCTTGACGACGTTGCCGCGGCCGTCGAGGTCGAAGGTCCGGGTCGTCGCGTCGGGGTTGGTGACCTGCTTGAGGCGGTTCTCTTCGTCGTAGGCGTACCGGGAGACGTAGGTCCCGGAGTCGAGGCCGGCGTCGTCCACGTCGGTCTCGGTGACGGCGACGACGTTGCCGTTGCCGTCGTGGTCGAGGGTGACGACGTTGCCGGTGGGGTCGGTGGTGGACTCGTGTCGCAGGGCGGCGTCGTAGGTGTGGACGGTGGCGCGACCGTTGTCGTCGACGGAGCGGACGACCTGGCCGTTGGCGTCGTACTGGCGGAGGCTCGTCACGAGGTCGTCGCCGGGGCTGAGGGTGCCGGTCGTGGCGGCGGTCTGGTGGCCGGACTCGTAGAAGAAGCGGTGTTCGTCGACGCGGTAGGTCTGTCCGCGCTCGTCGTGGCGGTACGTGCGGTCGTACTGGAGTTCGTCCGCGCGTGCGTCGACGAGGGCCA
>JANQNI010000321.1 GCA_028289805.1 Thermoplasmatota archaeon
TGGGGCTCGGGCATCCTGCGCGCCCGCTCCTGGAGCGCGAGCGCGACGCTGGTGACGGCCAGGGCGAATGCCGCCCCGGTGGGCGCGAAGGGCTGCCCCTCGACCGGCACGAAGCCCAGGAGCAGGAGGAGGGCGCACAACAGCAGCAATGCGGCCATGGTGAGACGCCGGCGCACGGTGTCGCGGGCGGCGGGCATCACGAGGGCGGCCAGGAGCAGGGCGATGGAGAGGAGGTTCAGGGCACCCGACCACGGGGCGGGCTGGAGGGCCAGGGGGGACATCTCGTAGTCCGGCCAGTCGAACCGAGCCACCAGGAGGTGGAGGTTGAGGTAGAGGGCTGCGGCCAGCGCGACGGAGGCGACGAAGCGCGGAGCTCTCACGCTGCGTCCGCCCCAGCCGCCTCGGCCGTGGCGCGCTCCCTGCGCTCCGCGCGCCGGTCCGCCGCCCGCCCGGCGAGGCTGGCGAGCACCACGATGGTGCCCAGGAGGCCGAGGTTGAGCATCCAGCCCAGCGCCACGCTCTCGGTGAGGGCGATGACGCCGTAGCCAGCGGAGGCGACGGCCGCCACCGTGAGGGCGTAGGGCAGTTGCGTCCGCACGTGGTCGATGTGGTCGCAGTGGCCCGCCATGCTGCTCATGACGGTGGTGTCACTGATGGGGGAGCAGTGGTCCCCGAAGACGGCGCCGCCCAGCGTCGCGGCGAGCACGGGGCCGAACCACTCCGTCCCCGTGCCGGTGGCGCCGGCGAGGCCCAGCGTGACGGGGATCATGATGGTGAAGGTGCCGAAGCTGGTGCCGGTGCTGAAGGCGATGACGGCCGAGAACAGGAAGGCCAGCAGGGGCAGGGTGGCGGCGGGGATGCTGTCGCCGATGGTGTCTGCGAGGTAGGTGCCGAGGCCGACGCCGCCCCCCGCGCCGCCCTGGGGCCCGACGGCGTTGCCGATGCCCCAGGCCAGGGCGAGGATGGCGAGGGCGGGCACCATCGCCTTGAAGCCGTCGAGGACGGTGTCCATGAACTCGTCCTGCTTCAGGGTCCCCTGGAGGCTGTAGAGGGTCATGGCGAACAGCAGCGTCAGGAAGCTGGCGATGGCGAGGCTCAACTCGGCGCTGGCGTTCTGCAACGCCTCGACGAAGCTGTCGCGGGCCGGGTCGCTGCCGTCGTAGCCGGTGGCGAACAGCATCGAGACGGCGGCGACGAACAGGAACAGCACCGGCAGGACGAGGTTGAGGGCGCGGGGCGTGACGCCCGCCTTGGGCTCCATCTCGGCCAGCTCCTTGGCCGTCAGGGGCTTGGCGCCGTCGCGCAGCAGCTTGCCCTCCCGCATGGCGCGCAGTTCCGCCTTGCGCATGGGACCGTACTCCAGGGGCAGCAGGGCCACGGCGCCCACGAAGAGGACGGTGAGGATGGCGTAGAAGTTGAACGGGATGCCCTCCAGGAAGACGGCGAAGGCGGTCTTGTCGATGCCCTGGTTGGCCAGCTCGCCGCTGACGATGCTGAGGATGAAGCCGACCCAGGTGCTGATGGGGATGAGGATGACCATGGGCGCGGCCGTGGAGTCGATGATGTATGCGAGCTTCTCGCGGCTGACGTGCAGCTTGTCCGTCACGGGCCGGAAGATGCTGCCGGCGGCGATGACGTGGAAGTAGTCGTCGATGGCCAGGAACAGGGCGCCGAGGGCCC
>JANQNI010000032.1 GCA_028289805.1 Thermoplasmatota archaeon
TCGCTGGAGACGCGCAGGGCGAATCCCTCGTGGGGGACGGCGTCCCAGGCGTCCCGGACGGCCGCGCCGGCGTCCGTGACGACCCCCCCGTGTGCGGCGGCGGGCTCGGCGAAGCCCCGGACGGCCTCCACGAGGTCGTGCATGCGCTGCAACTCGTCGCGCAGGGTGTCCAGGTACGTGCGCTCGTCGGCCGTGAGGCGGTCGGCAAGGTCCTCGCCCAGCACGGAGGCGACCAGGTGCAGGCTCCTCAGGGGCGCCTTCAGGTCGTGTGCTACCACGTACGAGAAGGCGTCGAGGTCCAGGGGCCTCGGTCGCGAGCGTCCAGACGCCACGACCCACCCTCCCCCGCGGCGCTTAACGCCCTTTCCCCCGCCATGGGCGGCGGGGGCGGAGGGGCGCTGCGTCGGGTGCAAAAGGGGAAAAAGGCGAGAACCGTGCCACAACGCAGGGGATGCCATTGGATACCGAGGTCACGAACTTCATCAACCTCCCGGTCTACACGAACAAGGGCCACTACGTCGGCGTGGTGCAGCAGGTCATTCTCGACCTGCCCACGCGCCGCGTCGGCAGCCTGCTGCTGACCCGCACGAGCACCAAGCTCATCGAGGGCGGCCACAACATCGCCGTCCCGTACCGCTGGGTCTCCGCCACAGGCGACATCATCATCCTGAGCCACTTCCCGGACAAGGTCGTGGCCGCCACGCCCGACGTGGAACTGGAAGACGAGATCACCGCGTAGGCGCGCCGGCGCCCCGCCCCACAGTGTCCAGGTAGCGGAGCCCTGGCCCCCCGACCGCCGACCCTGGACATGAATCCGTTCACTTCCCTGTCCACATCCCTTATCAAGGACCACTCCTCGGCCGCACCGTGGTCACCAAGGACCTCGTCGCCCGCCGCCTGGTGGGCATCGAGATGTCGGGCATCCGCAAGATGTTCGAACTCGCCGGCACGGACTCCGTCAACATGGGCCTGGGCGAGCCGGACTTCAACCCCCCCGCCCACGTCGTCGAGGCGCTGCACGACGCAGCCCAGGGCGGCAAGAACGGCTACGGCCCCAGCCTGGGGCTGCCGGAGCTGCGCTCGGCCCTGGCCCACCGCATCAAGGACTACTGGCACGAGGACGTCAGCGCTGACAACATCATCGTGACGGCGGGCGCCACGCAGGGCCTGATGGCCATCATGCAGACGTTCGTGGACCACGGCGACGAGGCCCTGGTGCCCGACCCCGGCTTCGTCCTGTACGACGCGCAGACGCGCATCTGCGGCGGCTTCCCCATCCACTACTCCCTGCTGCAGGAGAACGGCTTCAAGCCGGACCTGGACGAGATCCAGGAGAAGATCACGCCGCGCACGAAGCTGTGGGTCATCAACACCCCCGGCAACCCCACCGGCGCCTGCATGACGCGCGACGAGGTGCGCGCGGCCTCCGAGATCGCCGAGGACCACGGCATCATGATCGTGGCCGACGAGGTGTACGACTTCCTCACCTTCGACGAGGAGCACCACTCGTTCCTGAGCCACCACGACAACGTCATCTGGACGAACTCGTTCTCCAAGACCTTCGCCATGACGGGCTGGCGCCTCGGCTGCATCGCCACCAAGCCCGAGTACGTCAAGGCCATCGAGACGATGCACTACTACACCGTCGCCTGCCCGCCGACACCCATCCAGTGGGCCGGCGTCGCCGCCATCGAGGGGCCCCAGGACGACGTGGAGCGCATGAAGTCCGAGTTCCGCAAGCGCCGCGACCACATCACGCGGCGCATCCAGGCCATCGACGGCTTCACGATGCAGAAGCCGGGCGGCGCCTTCTACGCCTTCCCGAGCTACGACTTCCAGGTCAAGAGCGAGGACCTGGCCCTGGCGTGCGCCAAGGCGGGCCTCATCTGCTCCCCCGGCAGCGCCTTCGGCAAGCTCGGCGAGCACCACCTGCGCTTCAGCTACGCCTGCGGCATCGACGAGATCGACCGCGGCATGGACATCCTGGAGCAGGTCACCCAGGAACTGCCCGTGCGCAGCGGCCGCCGCACGGCGACACCCCTGGTGTAGCCGGGGGAAGCGTCGCGGGACGCGGACGCACGGCGTGGCTACGCGCGCGTGCCGTGCACTGCCGCACCCTCGTTGCCTGCGCTGCGCCCCAGCAGGAGCCCCCACGCCAGCACGAGGCCGTAGGCCCACAGGAGCCACGCCCCGTACAGGGCCGCACGCCCGGCCGGCAGGGCCGGGAACAACCACGCGAAACCCAGCACCGCCACCACGTCGAGCAACAGACCCGGCAGCGCCGCGACGGCCGCCGCGGGCAACCGCTCGGCGCGCGGGGTGCGGTAGGCGGGCGCCAGCACCACCCACAGGGCGGGGACGGTGACGACGAACAGGACCGCCGTCGCGGCGGCCGTTCCCGGCAGGAGCCACGGACCCAGCATCCGCACGGCGACGGTGGCCAGAAGCCAGACGAGGACGCCGTAGAGCGCCCAGAAGCGCACCTCGCGCGTCCGCATGGCACGGTCAAGGGAGGGGGAAGGGAAAAGGGACGCGCGGACGCGCCGCGCGCGGGCCAGCCTAACTCCGCTGGACCGTGACCATGACGGTCTGGTCCGCGCCGCCGAAGGCGACGGTGAAGGTCTGGTCGGCGACGTACGTCGCCTCCTCGCCCGCCTGGGTCACGGAGTAGTCCACGCGCAGCGTGTAGTCGCCGGGGGCGAGACCGCCGGTGGCGTTGCCCCCGTCGTCGCTGGTGAACTGCCGGTCGCCCTCGGCGCCGTCGGCGACCACCGTGAAGGGCACCAGGGAGACGGCGGCGCCGTCCTGGTCGCGCAGCTCGAAGGTGACGCGGCTCGGGGCGGCGCTCAGGCCGAAGTCCTCCGTCGCCTCACCGCCGGCCTCCAGGGAGACGGCGCGGAAGTCGTCGCCGTAGCCGGCGCCCGTCACGGTGACGGTGGCGCCACCGGGGGTGACGCCGTCCAGCATGTAGGTGCCGTCGGGGCCGCTGGTGGTGTTGACGTCGCCCACGGAGACGACGGCGCCGGGAATGACGGTGTCATTGTCGCCGAAGGCGCCGTCGCCGTCCACGTCCTCGTAGACGGTGCCGGAGACGGTGCCGCGCTCGATGACGAGGTCGACGCCGTCCTGGGTGTGACCGAAGCGGGCCTGCTCGCGGGTGAACTGGTGCTCGCGGGTCTCGGCGATGGCGCTGCCGCCGCTGCGCACCTGCATCACCAGGTCGTCGTCGACGCTGAAGGGCGCCAGGACGGTGTAGGCGCCGTTCTCGTCCGTGATGGCGACCTGGTGGGTCGCCCCCTCGCCGTCGCGGTCCACGAAGGTGACCTGCACGCCGTCCAGGGGCTGGCCGGAGTCGTCGAGGACCTGACCGCTGACGGTGACGCCGCGGTAGTAGACCAGGAGGTTCACGCGCTGGCCCTCGGACTGGTGCAGGACGCGCCAGTGCTCCAGGCCGTCGCCAGCGATGAAGTTGTTCTGCTGGTGGCCGAAGGCGCGGGCGTACATGGAGTCGAAGAACGCCGGCGTGGGCGTGAAGCTCTGCTGGACCGGGATGCCGGGGTTGCCCGCAGCGAGGGTGGTGCCGGCGG
>JANQNI010000005.1 GCA_028289805.1 Thermoplasmatota archaeon
ATGTAGAGCTGCACGGCCTGCTCCAGGCTCTGCTTGAAGTCGCCGTCGCCGTCGCCGCTGTGGGGGTGGATGCAGTCGACGGGGCAGACGTCGACGCAACTGGTGTCCTTGGTGCCGATGCAGGCGCTGGTGATGACGCGGGTCATGGAGAAGGCTCCGTCTGACCCCGTATGTCAGGGGGCCTTACTTAGGGGTTGGCGATTCGTCAACTCGAAAAATAACCGGACGCATCCAGCAGGCCGCTTCGCGACCGCGCCGTGCGGCCCGGCCGGCTCCTGCCCCGCGAGGGGGATGCCCTGCGGCAGTGGAGGGAGATCGTTCCTGCTCGCCACGGCGGGGGCGTCGAGGCAGGCGAGGGCGCAGACCGCTACGAGAAGTAGGTCGCGTCGTCCAGCACTTCGTGCTGGAGTCCGACCCCGTCCTCTCCTTCGCCTGCGGCTCAGGAGAAGTACGTGGTCCTCGGCCACCGCTTCGCGGTGGCGTCGCACGACCTCTTCTCTCCGCTTCGCTATGAGAAGTAGGTCGTGAGGATCTTCCGCTCCGCCGACTTCAACCGGTTGTGGGCGGCGGCCTTGCTGATGCCGAACACCTTCGCCAGCGTCTCCAGGTTGCAACGGCGGGGGTTGTCGTAGAAACCGAGCGCGAGGCCCATCTTGACGATCTCGACCTGCTTGGGCGTCAATTTCTCCTCGTAGTCGCCGATGGGGTGGTCCTCGGGCCGGTACTCGCCCCAGCGGACGAGCTTCATCTGGAGGCCGGCCTTCTTGAAGGAGTCCGTGGCGGTGCGGATGATGTCGCCGATGTCGACGCTGGCGGCGGTGATGACGCCGACGGTCATCCAGCCGTCCTTGATGACGATGGGGCGCAGGATGCGGTCCTCGCCCAGGGCGCGCAGGGCGTTCGTGAAGGGGCCCTTGAGGAACTTCATCTTCTCCGGCGCCGGCTCGACGAGGACGGACAGGGCGTTGTCGTCGCGCCGCAGCACCTCGATGTTCGTGTAGAGGGCGTCGAGGATGTCCAGGAACCGCTCCGCCTCGTCCTTGTCGGCCAGCACGGTGAAGATGTTGCGCACGGGGAAGTGGTCCTCGTCGAACCGGATGTGGTTCATGATGACGCGGGCGTCGGGGACGTCGCGCGTGAAGCCGGCGACGGGCCATTCCGGCATCTCGAGTTGGAAGAGGAGTTCCGTCAAGCCCATGTTCGCGGGCGGCTCGAACATGTTCAGGTTGATAAGGACGTGTGGGGAAGAAGCCCCAGCAAAATCCAAGAACGCCCCCGACAAAGAAGGCTATATATACGAGATAATTGCAATCAATTGGCCCCAATCATGACCACCATTTCTCTCCACGCCGACATGAAGGAGGACCTTGCACTCCTCAAGCCCGAGGAGATGTCGTGGACCGAGTTCCTCCGCGTCTTGGTCGAGACCGTCGACCGAGAACGGCTAGCAAAGCGCATCCAGGAACTGCTGACGGAGGAGCACGAACTCGCCATGGAGCGCATCCGTACCCGATACCAGAAAGCCAGGGACGATCCCAACCGGCTTCTAACACCAGGAGAAGCACGCAAAGAAATGCACCGACTCCGAGATGGATGACGGCCAAACTTTGAAGGCCCAAAGACCCATCCAGAGCTGTGTTTGCAGCTCGCTCGATTCCTCTTGACGGCGGGCCGAAGCGGTTCAAGATTCAATACGTCCCCGAATCCCTGCATGACTTCGCAGACCATTGGAACGGCGACGGCCTCATGGACGAAGCCGAAGACATCCTGGCGAGAGACCCCTACACGCCCCCAGGCGGACGCTCCAAACCCCTGAAGGGCAGGAAGCCATTGCGCCGATACCGGCCCCACGCAGACAACGACGTTCGCATCTACTACGCCGTGGAAGACGGGAGGGTCTGGATTCTCGGCATCTACCCCCGAAGCGCCGACTATCGAGACAAGGACCTGAAGGCCGCCATGCAGCGCCTCAGGAACGCGCGCACTCAACCTTGAAGACCCACCCTCGTCTCGCCGCCGCGTGGCCGAGAACGCAGCCGACCTCCAGGCGCAGGTGCAGCAACTCCAGCAACTCTCCCAGCAGTTGCAGCAGCTTACCCAGCAACGGATGCAGATGGAGGCCCTCCTGAGCGAGAACACGCGCGCCGCCAAGGAGTTGGAGGCGCTGGACGACGACGCCGTGGTCTACCGCAACGTGGGCAGCTACCTCGTGCAGGACGCCGGCCGGGACGCCGCCGTGGAGCGCCTCCGGGACGAGGCGGAGACCATGGAGGTGCGCATCAAGCGCACCAAGGGCCAGGAGGACCAGCTCCGGGAGACCCTGGAGGCCCTCCAGCAGAAACTGCAGGCGGCCTTCGCCCAGCAGCAATGAGCGACGCCATCCAGGCCGGCGACCGCGTGCTGGTGCTGGAGCCGGCGACGGCGCGCCGTTGGCTGCTGCGCCTCGACGGTGGTCACGCCCGCAAGGTGCCCGGCCTGGGCGTCCTGGACCCCAACCGCTTCGCGGGGGAGCCCTGGGGCGCGCCGGTGTCGGCGGCGGGCAAGGACCTCGTCCTGCTGCGCCCCACGATCGCGGACCTGCACCGCACGGTGCGCCGCAAGGCGCAGATCATCGGCTCCAAGGACGCCAGCCGCATCGCCTTCGAGCTGGGCCTCGGCCCAGGGGACCGCGTGCTGGAGTCGGGCATCGGCAGCGGTGCGGCGACGATGGTCCTGGCCCACGCCGTCGGCGACGCCGGCCGCGTGGTGGTGCAGGAGCTGCGCGACGATTTCGCCCAGTGGGCCTCGGAGAACCTGGAGCACGCCGGCCTCTCCGGGCGCGTGCTGGTGTCGGTGGGGGACCTGACGCAGGGCCCCGCGCCCGGCGTGGCGGAGGCGGGCCCCTTCGACGCCGTGCTGCTGGACCAGCCAGAGCCGTGGAGCGCCCTGCCCCACGTCGCCCCGCTGCTGGCGCCGGGGGCGCGCGTGGCGTGCTACTGCCCGCAGGTGAGCCAGATGGAGCGCAGCGTGCGGGCGCTGGAGGCGGCGGGCTTCTGCGACGTGCGGGCGCTGGAGTTGATCGAGCGTGCGTGGGAGGTCAAGGAGCTGGGCAGCCGCCCGAGCTTCGACGGGCTGGGGCACACGGCGTTCCTGGCGTTCGGGCGGTGGACGCCGGGCCCCGTCGCGAACCGAGGGCCCTAAGAGGCGGGGGGCCCTCGTTGGCCGCGATGGCGCGCGGTGTCGCTCGTGAGTTCTTGGGCCTGCTGCAAGGCGACGCCCGGCACGCGCGTTCGCGCTCCGCCTTCCTGCTCGCCTTCGCCCTGCTTCTCTTCGCCCCGGCGGTCCTCCTGTGGCCCCCTTGGGGCGCCCTCGTCCACCTGGGCGCGGCCCTGGCCGGCCTCGGTGTGGGCGCCTGGAC
>JANQNI010000029.1 GCA_028289805.1 Thermoplasmatota archaeon
TGACCTCGACGTGCCAGGTGCCCGCCGGGAGGCCCGCGCCGTCCTGGACCTCCAGGTCGTTCTCGGCGCCGGGGGTGAAGGTGGCGGCGCTGGCGGCCTGCTTGCCGGAGGGGTCGAAGATCGCCCAGTCCATGTCGCCGGTGCCGGGGCTGAAGGTGATGGTGCCGAGGATGCCGGTGTGGCAGGGGCCGAGCTCGAACGGGTGCACGCCCACGTCTTCGGGCAGGAGGGCGCTGCCGGAGTCGACGAACGGCTCCTGGGGGCCCTCGAAGCCGGCGCAGGGGTCGACGGCGACCTCGACGGCGAGCACGACGAGGTCCTGCACCGTGCTGCCGGCCTCGAATCCGTCGGCGGCGACGGTGGCGACGACCTGGAAGGTGCCGTTGGCGGGGACGGTGAGGTTGCCGGCGGCGGGGACGCCGGTGCCGTCGAGGCGCAGGACCGGTTCGCCGGCCGGCGCGGGGTCGGCGGCAGAATCGGCGCCGGGGGCGTCGTCGGTGGCGTTGCCATCTGTGGTGGCGTTGCCTGGGTCGGCATCCTCGGGGACCGCCGGGGGCCACACTTCAAGGATCCAGGTGGCGTTGTGCGCGTCGAACGGCGTTTCGCCGCCGTTGCCGGCCGCCTCCAAGGTGAATCCGAGGGGCGCGCCCGCGCCCACCTCGTCGGCGTCGAGGACGAGTTGGACGGCGACGGTTCCAGCCGCCGGCCCTCCTTCGACGGGGTCCGACGACGCGGACGCATCCGGCACGTCTGCGGACGCATCCGGCACTTCCTCCGCCCCCGGGACGCTGTCGGCGCAGCCGGAGAGGGCGACGAGAGATACGGCAAGCAACACGGAACGCGGGATTCCCACCACGACGGCCCAGAAACGTCGCATCCTAAGGACTTTCGCACGACGCGACGGGAGCACCTACAAGGTCCGAACGGCGGCGTCGAGCAACCGCACGACGCTGTTGAGGGCGGCACGCAGGCCGCCGACGCTGTCGGCCGTCACCCGGGCACGCACCACGGCACCCTCGACGGCGAGGACCGTCGTGGAGCCCTCGGGGCCGTCGGCCACCTCCGGCCGCAGCGCCTCGGCGACGGCGCGCGCGCTGTCGGGGTCGGGGAGGGGGAAGGACAAGTCGGCATCGTGCGCCATGCGGCTCGCCGCCGTCGCGTCGCTTACTCGGCCTTGACGACCTTGGCGACGGGCGGGCGCTCCTTGTAGAAGATCTTGGAGCCGCAGTAGGGGCAGCGGATGCCGATGTTCTGCGCGTTGAACTCAACGCGCTTCTTGCAGACGCCGCACTTGTAGGCCATGCGCTCAGGCCCCGGTCTCTTCCGCCGCCTCGGCGGCGCCGCGCACGAGCTTGTCGTTGATGCCGCGCAGGGCCTTCTGGGCGCCACGACCGGCACCGGTCTGGGGGACATAGGCGCCGCCGGCGAACTCGTCGCCGCACTTGCGGCAGCGCCAGATGCCGGTGCCGACGCGGCGCACGGCGTGGGCGCCGCACTGGTTGCAGGCGTGCTTGGCACGCTGGACGCGCTCGACGGTGGCGACCTGCTTGCGGGCGAGACTGCCGTAGCGGGCGCCGTAGCGGCCGGCGGGTCCGAGCTTCTTGGTGGACGCGACCATGGGAATGACTCCTGTTTCCCGGAACCGGCGTGACCCGGTCTGGGGACGTAGGGCGGGCCAAGCCCACTTCGATTTAAGCATTTGGGGCTTTCCCAGGGACGTGGCCCGACTCCTCTACGACGGCGACTGCAACTTCTGCACGCGCTGCGCGAACGTGGTGGGCGACCGCCCCCGCGTGCAGGCGATCCCCGCGGCGCAACCGGAGGCCCTGCGCGACCTGGACCGGCTCGGGCTGCGAGGAGTGGAGGCAGACACCGTCGTCCTGGTGGACGGCGACCGGGCGTGGACGGAGTCGGCGGCCGTCGTGCGCACCCTCTGGCGCATGGGCCGGCTGTGGCCCCTGGCGGGAGGATTGTTGTGGCTCACCCCGCGGCCCCTGCGCGACGCCGGCTACCGGTGGGTCGCCTGCAACCGCCACCGCATTCGTATTTGATTCTTTGGAGGGGCGCTGAAGTATCCAAGATGCCCCAAGCAGGCCGCCAACAGAATTGGATTCCAGGCATTCCCGCCATATCGAATCCCATTCCCTGCACATCCAATGTGTTTACTTGCGTGGTCCGAGTGAGTAGGGGACAGGTGGATGGAATGGGACACACCAACACCAAGACCGAACGCCAAAACCATCGAACGTACCACTTCCTGGCGGCACTCCTGACCGGATTGATGCTCGTCGCGGCGCCCGCGTCGGCGGCGCCGGAGACGGCCGCCGCGGGCGCCGCGACGAGCATCAATCCGGTCAGGAGTGCCGCCAGG
>JANQNI010000041.1 GCA_028289805.1 Thermoplasmatota archaeon
ACGCAGACGCGCACCTACGACCAGCCGGGCGACTACGAGGTCTGCCTCGCCGTCACGACGAAACCGGAGGGCGACGCCGCGACGTGCAAGACGGTCACCGTCGCCAACCGCCCCCCCGTCGCCGTGCTCGTGGCGGACCCGGCGGCGCCGGAACTGGGGGCGTGGTTCACCCTCGACGCCAGTGGATCCAGCGACCCCGAGGGGAGCCTCCTGGCCCGCTACGAGTGGACGTTCGAGGACGGCGAGGGCGTCTACGCCACCCGCGCCACATCCACCCCGACGCTCGACTGGCGCTTCACGGACCGGGGCACGTACCAGGTGACGGTGCGGGTCTTCGACGGGGACGGCGGCAGCGCCACCGGGACGCTGCAAATCAGCACGGACAACGACGTGCCGGAGGCCCACATCGAGGTGCTGCGCTCCAGCGACACGCGCGGCAACCCGGTGCGCCTGAGCGCCGCCGGCAGCACGGACGGCGACGGCGACCTGCTGAGCTACGTCTGGGACTTCGGCGACGGCAGCCCCCCCGCCTTCGAGGCGGTGGTGGAGCACGCCTACGACGCCCTGAGCCCCGCCGAGGGGTACACCGTGACGCTGACGGTGCGCGACGACTTCGGCGGCACCGACAACGCGACCACGACGTTCCACATCACCAACGAGCCGCCCACGGCGGTCCTGGTGGGCCCCACGAGCGTCGAGAGCGGCGGCAGCGTCACCTTCGAGGACCGCAGCACCCCCGGGACGCACCCGCTGGCCTCCCGCGCCTGGGACCTGGGCCTCGGCGACGGCTTCCAGGACGGCGGCAGCCAGGTCACGGCCACGTACGACGCGCCGGGAACCTACACGGTGCGGCTGCGCGTCACGGACACCAACGGCGGCTTCGACGAGGCCCTCCACCTGCTCAGCGTCGGCAACCGGTTGCCCGTCGTCGACGGCACCAGCGTCCCCGTCGTGGAGGCGACGCGCGTCCCGGTCCAGTTCCACGCCGACGTCTTCGACCCCGACGGCGAGGTGGTGGCGTGGCGCTGGGACTTCGGCGACGGCACGGTCAGCGACGACCCCCAGCCCCGCCACGCCTACCGGGAGAAGGGCACGTACGCGCTGCAGCTGACGGTGACGGACGACCGGGGCGGCCAGACCGTCTGGTCCCCACCCGGCGGCCTCGTGGTGGACAACGAGGCGCCCGTGGCACGCATGAGCGCCTTCGGCGACCCCGACGCCCCCGCCACGGTGCGGTTCCTGGACGCCAGCACGGACGACGGAGACATCGTCGCCTGGAAGTGGTTCTTCGACGACGAGGCCGACCCCGCGGCGTGGGACGCCCCCGACGACGTGGACGCGGAGGCGCAGCACGCCTTCCCCGACGCCGAGGCCACGTACCGCGTCCGCCTCGTGGTCACGGACAACGACGGCGTCAACTGGACCCTGGTGCGCTACGTCCGCCCCGCCGACCTCGCCGCCGGCGACGACACGGACGGCGACGGCGTGCTCGACGGCATCGACGTCTGCCCCGACACCGCCGACCCCGAGCAGCAGGACACGGACGGCGACGGCGTGGGCGACGCCTGCGAGGCCCTGGACGACGCCGCGCAGGACGCCGACGGCGACGGCGTGCCCAACGGCGAGGACGCATTCCCCCTCGACCCCACCCGCTCGGAGGACCTGGACGGCGACGGCGTGGACGACGCAGCCGACGACGACGATGACGGCGACGGCCTCACGGACGCCCAGGAGGCCGTCCTCGGCACCGACCCGCGCGCCGCCGACAGCGACGGCGACGGCGTGGACGACCGCACGGAGCTGGCCAGCGGCACGGACCCCCTCGAAGCG
>JANQNI010000060.1 GCA_028289805.1 Thermoplasmatota archaeon
GGCCGAACTCGACGACCCCCGCCTGGACGGTCAGGGCTTCACCGCCGTGGTCGCCCTCAACGTCCTGCACTTCCTGGCGCTGGACGCCGCCGTGCGGCGCATCGCCGACCTGCTGCCCCCCGGCGGCCTCCTCGTCGCCCAGACGCCGTGCCTCGGCGACATGAACCCGCTGCTGCGCGTCGTGTTCCCGGTGGCGACGCGCGTGCTGGGGCTGCGCGGATTGCGGCAGTTGCGGTTCGAGCGGCTGCGAGGCGCCGTCGAGCGGCACTTCGACGTGCTGGAGGCGGAAGCGCCCGAGGCGGCGCGGACGTGGATCGTGGCGCGGCGGCGGTGACGGACCAACGAGCGTCCGAATTCACTCTGCCCCCTGCAACGGTTTCGACCGACCGCCAGGGATGTGAGGTCGAGGCCAGCCCATGCTGCTCCCCCCGACGACCCGCCCTGTGGGCAATTCTGAAATATTGCCCACATCCCATGTCCTGCTTGTGCCGCAAACGCTCCGCTTCGACGCCCGCGGGCGCATCACCATCCCCGCCAGCCTGCGGGAGGGCCTCACAGACGAGGTCGTGGCCATCCGAACGCCACACGGGGTCGTGCTGCACCCGATCCCCGAACACGTCGACCTCCCCGTACCTGCCGACCAAGCCAGCGGCGAGGCCGCGGCAAGGGACGAAGCCTGATGGACCCCGCCGACGCCGACCTCGTCCTCGCCATCGTCAAGCCCCACGACCACCTCAAGGCGCGGGCCCAGCAGCGGTGCTCCGCGGGGCCACTTCGCGTCCCCTTCAGCGTGGGCATCGAACTCCTGTTCGTGGCGCGGAAGTTCGACGCACCCTGCGTCGACCTCCTCGGCGCGGCGTCGCGGCACTTCCACGTGGAGCAGCTGGACATCCTGTTGAGCGCGGCCGAGGCGCTGGACACCGGCGAACTCGGAACCGTCTTCGACGCCGTCCACGCCGCCACGGCGCTCGCCCAGGGCCGCACGCTGTGGACGACCGACCGGAAGATCCTGGACTCGGCGTTCCCCGCGCGGGCGTGGTGACGGCGCCGACCCGCCCAACCCGGACCGACACGTCAAGAACCCCGCGGCTGCTGGCCCGCCGTGGCCTGGAGTCCCGACGCCATCCCCGACCAGAGCGACCGCACCTTCGTCGTCACGGGCGCCAACAGCGGCATCGGATACCACGCCGCCAAGGTCCTCGCCGAGCGCGGCGCCGACGTGGTGCTCGCCTGCCGCCGCCTCGACGCCGCCCAGGAGGCCGCCCAGCGCATCAACCAGGCCCCGGACGCCCGCGGCACCGCCACCGCCGCCCACCTGGACCTGGAGGACCTGGACAGCGTCCGCGCCTTCGCCGACGCGGCCCCCGAGCGCATCGACGTGCTCGTCAACAACGCCGGCATCATGATGGTGCCCCGCCGCCTCAGCCCCCAGGGCTACGAGGCCCAGTGGGCCGTCAACGTCGTCGGCCACGCCGCCCTGACGCGCCTCCTGCTGCCCCGCGTCCAGGACCGCGTCGTCACCATCAGCAGCATCGCCCACCGCAGCGGCCGCATCGACCCCGCGACCTGGCACGGCGAACGCTACAACCCCTGGGAGGCCTACGCCCAGAGCAAGCTCGGCGACCTCATGTTCGCCCTGCGGCTGCAGCGGCACCTGGAGGAGGCCGGCTCGCCCGTGCGCTCCGTCGCCGCCCACCCCGGCGGCAGCCTCACGCGCCTGGCCAAGGACATCCCCACCACCATGAAGGTCGCCATGGTGCTCTACCTGCCGCTGCTGCAAAGCGCCTACAAGGGCTGCTGGCCGACGCTACGGGCCGCCACCGACGACGTGCCCGGCGGCTCCTACTGGGGACCGAAGGGGCACAAGGAGTGGCGGGGACCGCCCGCGGAGGCACAAATCATGCCGCACGCCCGGGACGAGGAGGTCCAGGACGTGGTGTGGAAGGCCGTGTGGGAGAACGAGGGCGCGTAGGGCCGCTCACGCCGCCAGGCAGCAATCGCAGTCGCAGTCCTCGAAGTCCGCGTGGACGCCGGCGAGGACCTCGCGGTACTCCTCGTCGTTGAGCGGCGTGCAATACTTCTGCTCGTGCTTCTGCACGCGGGCGTCCACCTCGTCCTGGTGGCAGAAGGCGCGGGGGAACTCGTCGTCCACGGGGCGCGGAGTCAGGGGCCGGGGATGAGCGTTTGTGGGGGCGCGCGGACCAGGGGATCAGCCAGGCCCGGCACGCAGCCAGCACAAGCCTTGAATATGTTCAATAACAAGACGTTACGCGAGGCCCCATGCCGAAAGCTGTCATCGACTTGAGCGACCACACGGACCGCATCGTCAACGTGGTCAAGGCCCGCGACGGCCTGCGCACCAAGTCCCAGGCCATCGAAGCCATCGTCGAGGCCTACGAGGAACACATCCTCGACCCGGCCTTCAAGCCCGGCTTCGAGGCCGACCTCCAACGCATCCGCCAGGGCGAGTTCCAGGACGTGGACGACCTCGGTGAACTCCTTTGACCTGGCGCCTCCAGGTCAGCCCCGAGTTCAAGCGCGACTACCGCAAACGCTGTGCAAAGGACGCCGCGTTCCGGAAAGCCGTGGACAAGAAGGTCGCGCAGATCCGGGAAAACCTGCTGCACTACAAGCCGCTCCGGAAGCCGTTGCACGGGCTGCGGCGAGTGCATGTGATGGGGGCGTTCGTGATCGTGTTCGAGCCCTTGCAAGGGGAACAGGTGGTGCGGCTGATGCGGTTGGCGCACCATGATGAAGCGTACGGAATCTAGGCAGGCCGCGCCCATCGACGAGCTTTGGAAATATATTCAATTGTATATTGAATCTCATTCATCAATCTCTCTCGCTCTCCTTCGGAGCCGTAATCGCGCCAGGAATTCTTCAGCCCCGCCAGGATTCGAATCGTCAAAGGATAATATTCCTTGAAGTTGCGGAGCTCGAAAACGATGGCGATTTGGCGATCGAGCATCATTGGCTGATTCGGATCTTCACGTTGGACCAGGCGCTTGACCAACTCATGGTACGTCTCGAACCGACGATGCTTCAGCACAGCGCGCTGGAGCCGCAAATATCGAACCGCAGCCCATGCAATCGGGATGGCTGCAACCAGGATTGCTAGTTGGCCACTGTTGTTTCCAAGCCAATCCCAGAATCCCACTCGCCCTCCCCCGTGCGGACCTACGTCACAATCTCCGTCATCATGTCGTGCTCGGCGGCCATCCTGACCTCCCGAGCCACCCGCCGCCCCGTGCTCATCGGTTCCCGCCACAGCGCGTTGCCGTAGGGGTGGCCCATGCCGACGTGGACGTTGGTCCCGCCGCCGATGCGGGGCGCCACGTCGTAGATGAAGAAGTTCATGTCCTTGTCCACGCACGTTTGCAGGCAGAAGGGGCCGATGATGCCGGGGCTGTAGTGCTCCGCAGCCGCCTCGACCCACTGTTCGCCCAACTTGAACACCTTGCCGAGCAGGCTCTCGCGGACGGTGGCGGTGTTGTGCCCGACGACGGTCATCTCGGGGATCATCTGGTGCTCGGGCAGCGTCATCTGCTGCGGGGCGGGGATGCGGACGTGGCCGTCGAGGCTGCTCTCGAAGCGCCAGTCGATGCCCAGCAGTTCCAGGGGTTCCTCGCCGAGCTTCTTGCTCACGGGCGAGTAGAAGAAGTTGAAGTTGAACACGGGGCCGACGACGTACTCCTCGATGCGGGCGGCCTCCAGGGCCGGTTCGTCGATGACGCCCTGGGCGATGAGCTTCTGGGCCTTCTCGTGGAACTCCTCGGTGCTGGCGCAGGTGAAGAAGCCGCGCTCCAGGGGCTTCTGGCTGTGGTGGAGCTTGACGATGGCGAGCTGGTCGATGTCGTCGTAGTGATCGATCTTGCGCGGGAAGGGCATGCCGGCCTTCTCCAGGAGCCAGTAGTAGTCCTGCTGCTCCTCGCGCTCCTCGCTGCGCAGGAGGTTGCGGCTGCCGATCATCGGCACGGCGAAGTCGTCCTCGCAGGCGTCGATGGAGCAGTAGGAGGTCCAGGCGCGGTTGGGGACCCAGACGGCGCTCTCGTCCCGGAGGCGCTTCTGTTGGTCGGGCGCCATGATGCCGTCGTAGCGGGGGTACGTCCAGACGTCGTCGACGCAGCCGCGCGCGCCGCCGGCCGTCTTGCGGAAGTAGCGGCTGTAGACCTCGTGGCGGCCCTCCTGGGCGACGGCGATGTTGCGCATCCCCTCGTCGGTGGCGCCATCGTAGACGTCGAGGCCGCTGTGGCTGGCCACGCACGCGAGGGCGAGGTCCTTGGGGTCGTACTCCGAGACGGCCTCCTGCATGGCCTTGCGGCTGATCACGTCGGCGCCGAGTGGGGGGCCCGTCATAGGATTGCCGCCCGCGGGGCCTACGTCCCCTCCGCGTCGATGGAGGCGTTGGAGGAGTCGAGGACGACGGTGGTCTGGATGGTGCGGCTGTCGAAGTCGCGGGTTCGCTCGTGTCGGCCCGTGTTGCTCTGCGGACCGACCTCCTCCGTCCCCCGGAAGTCGAACGTGACCTGGGCGTTGCTGGTCTCGCCAACCAGGTCGTAGCCGCGCTGGGCGTCCTCGGGGACGCGCAACTCGATGCGGGCGTTGCTGGTGTCGAGGAGCCAGTGGCCGCTGCCGCGGGCGCGCAGGGTGGCGTCGATGGCGCCATTGCTGGAGTCGACGGTGAGGTCGTCCACGACCGCTTCGAGGTCAACGCCGGCGTTGGAGGAGTCGATGACCAGTTCGTCGAGGGTCGCGTCGGTGACGCGGACGTGGCCGTTGCTGGTGTCGATGGCGAGGGTGTCGAGCGAGGCGTCGTCGACGGAGACGCCCCCGTTGCTGGAATCGAGGTTCCAGTCGCCACCGTTGAATCCTTCCACCGAGAGGGCGCCGTTGCTGGAGTCGATGACCAGACGGTCGAGGTGGACCGCGGGGAGGGCGAGCGCGAGGCTGGCGCCGCGGCTGCTGCGGTCGGGGGCGACGAGGCGGACGTCCAGGTCGAATACGCTGCCGTCGTCGGCGCCGTACTCGAAGGCCATCTCGGCCAGGCGGTCACGCGCCTGCTGCTCCGTGTCGCCCCAGGCGAAGAGACGGGCCTGGAGGTGGCTGTCGGCGCCGTCGGGGCGCACGTCGACGTCGCCGTTGAACGTGATGAGGTCCACGGTGGCACGGTCGGCGGCGACGGTGGAGGTGAAGGTGTCGGTGCGGCGGGCGACGAAGCGGTCGCCCTGGCGCTCCACGGTGACGTCGCCGGTCTGCTGGCTGGAGTCGGACGGGCCGCTGGGACGTCCCGCGGACCCGGTGCTGCCGGGCTCTTGCGGCGCGGCCGCCGGGTCGTCGGGGCTGGCGGTGTCCAGCGCAACGGTGCTGTCCTCGCCCGTGTGCAGCTCGTAGTTGTAGGCGACGGTGCCGGGGCCGGTGCACAGGCACACGCGCAGCGCCACGTCGGCGCCGGCGGGCCAGGTGGGGGAGTCGAGGCGGGCCCCGTCCTGGGTGCCTTCGGCCTCGTCCACGACCTCGTCGTCGACCAGGAGGGCGAACGAAACGTGCGGGAATGCGCCCACGGCGCCGCCGACGCGCAGGTCGAGGGCGACGACGACGGGACCGGCGTGGACCACGTCGCGCTCCGGCGCCGGCTCCAGGGGGAAGACGTAGGTGTCCTCGCGGGCGGCGGAGATGGTGCCGGACAGGACGTCCGTCGTCGTCGGCTCCGCGTCCATCCAGAGGCGGTCGCCGTCGGCGTGCAGGTACAGGAACCCGTCGGGTGCGAAGCCGTCCTGGGCGGGTTCCATGTCGGGCGCCTCCTCCACGGGCGTCTCGGGGAGGTCGTCGAGGCAGCCCGAGAGGGGCACAAGAAGGAGAACCAGAAGCACGAGTCCGTTGCGCATGGTCCGAGCGACGCTCCTTGAATAAAAAGGAGTCTGGGCCGACCGTCGAATTGGCCCCCGGGGCGGGCACCGCCCCCCCTCCTTGCCGGGGGTTTTTGACGGCACCGCGTCTGCGCGGCGCGTGCGCTGGCTGCCCGTTGCATTGCTGGTCCTGTCCCTCTCCGGTTGCGTGGCGCCGGAGGAAGCCGCCGAGGACCCCCTCGTCGCCGTCTGCCCGCAGTGGGTGGAGGGGCCCGACGCCGCCACCGGCAACGCCACGGCGGTCCCCGGCGGCGTCGCGTTGGTGCTGGAGCCGACGCGCGACGGCGACCTCGCTGCCCTGCACGACGGCTTCCCGCTGGACCTGTACGTCCTGGAGGTCCGCTCGGAGGGCCCCGTCGTCGCCCGCGCCGCCACCACGGACGGCCGCAACCTCCTGCTGCGCGACGCGGCGGCCGCCGAACCGGACAGCCGCCCCAGCCTCGCCGCCGACGGGGAGGCCTCCTGGGCCGTCTACCTCACCGCCGTCACCCACGGCACCCCGGCGGACCCCAGCGGCGTCGTGCTCAACCTCACCGCCGACGCCCCCACCGAGGTTGCGGTGACGGCGACGCCGTGGTACCGCGTCTGCGGCGCCGTCGTCGACGCGCCCGAACAGCGGTCGTCCTGATTCTCCCCTGGGACGCGACCAAAACGCCCAAGAGCCCCGCGAGGCGATGGGCGTGCATGCGCGTCCCGGCGGCGCTCCTTGCGCTCCCGATGCTGAGCCTCGCCCTCTCCGGCTGTGTCGGCGACGACTCCGGAGGGGAGCCGGACTTCACCCCCACGTGCCCGTCGTGGATCGTATTCTCCACGCGCGACGACGAGGGCAACACGGTGCGTCCCAAGGCGTTCCAGGCACGCCAGGTCCTGTTCTGGAACAACACGAGCGGCCCCGACGGCCCTGGCTCGTGGCCGGACACGGAGAAGGCGTCGCCCCCCATCACCCCCGGCAGCCCCGGCGGCGTGATGCTCAACGGCGAGCACCCGGTCGACTTCTACGACCTCGCCTTCGACCTCGCCTTCACCCTCGACGCGGACACGAGCCTGGAGGTGAAGACCGAGGGCGGCCGGCCGCTGCTGTTCAAGGACCTGGATACGGGCCGGTACGCGTCCATCCTGCGCTGGCCCGACGGCACGAACACCACGGACCTGCCCACCTACCGCGTGGAACTGGCCCAGCCGGGCGAGGAGCCCGCCCCGGAGGCCATCGTCCTGCACTGGAAGCACGTGCCCAACAAGGACAACGACGCGCGCACCGACAGCTTCAGCGCCGCCACGTTCGACGTCACGGCGTGGTTCCGAACCTGCTGAGCGCACCCCCGGTCAGCGCAGCCGAACGAGGTCGTTGCTGACCATCGTCGACAGGAACTTCCCCAGGCGCGCCGGCAGGTCCTCCTCGTCCGGGTGGCGGCGCCGCAGCTCCGCCAGCACGTCGGCGACGCGCCGCCGGCCGTCGAGAAGCTGCCACACCTCGGAGCCCAGGGCGTCCAACTTGACCGTCAGCGTCGGCTTGACCCGGAACGCCTTCAGCATCCGCGAGCCGGCGGGGCCGAACTTGGACTTGTGGACGTGGACGCGGCCGTCGGGGGCGACCTCCCAGTCGCCGTCGCTGCGCTCTGCGACGCGCTCGCTCACGTCCGGGATGCGCTCGGACACGGGGGCGGCGACGGGGGAGGGGGTCCTCAAATCTGCGCCTTGGCCTCGTACTCGCTGCGCCGGCTCAGGTACCACAGCAGGAACACGAGGAAGCCGAACATCAGCAGGCCGGGCCAGACGAGACTGCCGTCGCTGACGGTGATGGCGTCGCCCGCCCCGGCGACGATGATGGCCGCCAGGGCGATGCCGACGAGGGCCTCGCCCGCGATCAGGCCGCTGGAGAACAGGATGCCGACGCGGTTGCCGTGGGTGCTGACGACGTCCCACCACTCGGCGCCGCGGCCGTGCTCCTCCCGGTCGCGCTTGCGGTTGTAGGCCGCCGTCGTGATCCACGCGATGAGGCCACCGAGGAAGATGGGCGCCGACAGGCCGACGGGGAGGTAGATGCCGACGGCGACGGGCATGACGGGCGTCCCGAAGGGGGCGCCGGCCTTCTGCAGCGCCTCGTCGAGGACGATGAGCCCCAGCGCGAGCACGGCGCCGACGAGGAGCAGCGCCTGCGGCAGGGCGGGGCCGGTGCCGAAGACGGCCTCGGCGACGAACCGCATCAGGCTCGCCTGGGGGGCGGCCAACTCGGCGCTGCCGAAGGTGTAGGCGTCGTGCAGGACCTGCAGCACCGGCGCGACGACGAGGGCGGCGGCCGAGACGCCCACGACCTGCATCACCTGCTGCCGGCGCGGGGTGCTGCCCAGGAGGTGGCCCGCCTTCAGGTCCTGCATGTTGTCGCTGGCGATGGCGCCGGCGGCGGCGATGACGGCGGCGACGAGGACGGTGGCGGCGGGGCCCACGTCGGATTCCACGCCCAGCGCGCGCAGCGTGAAGGCGCTGGCGAGCACCGTCAGGATGGTCACGCCGCTGATGGGGTTGTTGCTGCTGCCGACGATGCCGGCCATGTACGCCCCCACCGCCGAGAACAGGAAGCCGGTGACGACCATCAGCAGCGCCATGACGCCGGCGACCGCGACGCTGCCGGTGACGAACCAGTAGAGGCCGAAGATGGGCAGCACCATCCCGAGCACGCCGAGGAAGGTGGGGCCGACGCCGAACTCCTGCTCCGTGCGCGGCACGTGCTCGCCGGGGGCCTCGCTGCGGCGGGCGACGGCCAGGCCCCTCCGTACGGCCTGGGCCAGGGGACCACGCAGCTTGATGAGCGACCAGACGCCGCCCACGAGCATGGCGCCGACGCCCAGGTAGCGGATCTGGGTGCTCCAGATCAAGTCGGCGGCGTCCCCGGCGGCCAGGGCGGTCCAGTCGATGCTGCCCAGGTCGGGGTGCTCCAGGAGGGTCGCGTCGGCGGTGGCGCTGAAGACGGGGATGGCGACGGCCCACCCGATGAGGCCGCCCAGGAAGACCAGGCTGGCGATGGGCAGGCCGACGATGTACCCGACGCCCAGCAGGGCGGGGCTGAGGTCGCTGCCGAAGGCGTAGACACCCTGGGAGCGGAAGCGGCCGGCGAAGCGCGCCGTCTCCGCCCACATCGCCATGCCCGACTGGAGGAACTTGTAGCCCAGGCCGACGGCGGCGCCCAGCACGAGCGCCAGCACGCCGCTGGAGAGCCGCGGGTGGTCCTCCTCCCGGTCGACGGCGAGGGCCTCCTCCGCCTCCGCGTCCGGCACCCCCGAGCGCAGCACCTCCGAGGTCGCCACACCCTCCGGGAAACGCAGTTGGGCCTCCACGATGAGCGCCCGGCGCAACGGCACCGTGAACAGGACGCCGAGGATGCCACCCAGCAGCGCCACGAGGGTCGTCTGGACGTAGTCCACCTCCGTCCAGTACCCCAGCAACAGCAGGGCGGGAATCGTGAACAGGATGCCCGCGGCCAGGGACTCGCCGGCGCTGGCGGCGGTCTGCACCGCGTTGTTCTCCAGGATGTTGCTGTTGCGAAACGCCCGCAGCAGCGCCATGGACACCACGGCGGCCGGGATGGAGGCCGACACGGTCAGGCCGACGCGCAGGCCCAGGTACGTGTTGGCCGCGCCCAGCACGATGGACAACAGCACGCCCAGCAGCACGCCCTTGAGGGTGAGTTCCTTCAGGCTGCGCTGCGAGGAGATGTACGGGACCGGCTGCGCCACGCCGCGCCATGCAGGGGGGATGGTTTGGTCGTTGCGCGTCGCGGTCGCACCGCAGGGGGGCGCCGCCGCTTCGCTTAAGACCCGCCGACCCTGGTCGCACCGCGATGGCTCTGCAGAAGGTGGACGCGGTCATCGCCGGAGTGGGAGCCGTCGCGCTCCTCGCGACGGTGCTGGGCGTGGTCTTCTACGAGGAACTGGCCGGGGAACAGGAGATCACGTTCCCCACGAGCGACGTGGCCCTGACCGCCCAGGAGGGCGCCAGCGGCACCCCCCTCAACTTCGCGCTCCCCGACAACGCCACCCACGCCACCCTCGCGGTCGAGGTGGTCTTCAGCGGCCAGGCCGGCCAGGGCGGCAGCGCCACCATCCAGGTGGACATGACCGGCCCCGGCGACTTCGTGGGCACCGCCAGCAGCAGCATGGCCATCGCCCCCGGCGACACCACCGGCACCGTGACCTTCGAGGTGCCCGAGTTCGCCTGGGCCACCGTCCCCGAACCGGTCACCGCCGAGCCCGGCAGCATCGACGAGACGCAGTCCTGGGACGAGGACCTCGTCGTCACCGTCACCGTCACCCCGCCCGCCGACGCCCTCGGCGCCATCCCCGGCGGTGCCATCAGCTACAGCTTCCAGGCGACCGTGACGCCCACCGTCTCCGTCTACGAGGCGTTCGCCGAGATCCCCGAAGTGGAGACCGCGTAGCATGGCCGGCGCACGCGGCACCTGGAACAGCAGCTTCGGCTTCATCATGGCCGCCGTCGGCAGTGCCGTCGGCCTTGGCAACCTCGTCCGGTTCCCCCGCGAACTGGCTGAGAACGGGGGCGCCGCCTTCCTGTTCGTCTACCTCATCCTCCTGCTGCTCGTCGGCCTGCCCGCCATCCTGGGCGAGATGAGCATCGGCAAGATGACCCAAATGAGCCCCGTCAACGCCTTCCGCAAGCTCGGCGGCGAGCACGGCAAGAAGTGGGCCGTCATCGGCGTCGCCGGCATGCTGGCCGCCATGTTCGTCCTGTTCTTCTACACCGTCATGACCGGCTGGACGCTGCGGTTCTTCCTCGGCGGCATCACCGGCGCCTGGTTCGACGACCCCAGCGGCTACTACGGCGACATCGCCTACGGCCCCGCCACCATCTTCTGGCACCTGCTGGTCAGCATCATCACGGTCTACATCGTCAGCCGCGGCATCAGCGGCGGCATCGAGAAGGTCACCGTCATCATCATACCGGCCCTGTTCGCCATCCTCATCGGCATCGTCCTGTACGCGGCGTTCCAGCCCGGTGCCATCGACGGCTACAAGGAACTCTTCGACCCCGACTTCTCGGAGTTGACACCCAACAACATCGCCGCCGCCACGGGACAGGTGTTCTTCTCGCTCAGCCTGGGCCAAGGTGCCATGCTGACCTACGCGAGCTACATGGACAAGAAGCAGAGCGTCTCCAAGGACGGCACCACCATCGCGCTGGCCGACACCGGCGTCGCCCTCATGGCCGGCATGATGGTCTTCCCCGTGCTCGCCTTCACCGGCCTGCTGGCCAGCAACGACCCCGCCGTCCAGGAGGCCCTCGGCGGCAGCTTCGGCACCGCCTTCATCGCCCTCCCGAACGCCTTCGTGGCCATGGGCGACGTGATGGGCCGCATCGTCGGCACCGTGTTCTTCCTGGGCCTGTTCTTCGCCGCCCTCAGCAGCGCCATCAGCCTCATGGAGGTGCCCACCAGCGTCCTCATCGACCGCTTCGAACTGCCGCGCTGGAAGAGCGCCGTCCTCATCGGCCTCATCACCTACAGCTTCGGCGTCGTCAGCAGCATCAACGAGACCTGGTTCACCCTGTACGACGAGATCGCCATCAACGTCTTCATCGTGCTCGGCGTCGCCTTCACGACGTTCTTCGCTGGCTGGGTCGCCAAGGGCGTGGGCAAGGAACTCGACTCCGGGCTGCGCAGCCGCGTCGGCGTCTACATCGTCTGGCTGATGCGCACCGTCACCCCGGTCGCCATCCTCGCCGTGTTCTTCTTCGGCGGCCTCTTCGGCACCGGGGCGGACGGCGGCATCGAGTTCTGGGCCAACGACGCTGGCTGGAACAGGCTCTGGCGCGAACTGAAGCTCGGCTTCGGCTTCGAGTAGGACCCAGACCTCCTCCCACCTCCTTCCCCTTGCCCCTCATTCCCCGTGAGCCTCCGCTCGACGGAAGCAAGAAAACGCGCCCCGCAAAGGGCCCAAGTCGGGAAAAGGTCTCGGAAGCCGGCGGCCTACTGGCCGCTGAGGAACTTCGAGATGAACACCATGGCGACGACGATCAGGACGCCGCCGACGAGGAGGATGAGCAGGGTGCGACGGTCGCGGGCCTTCTGGGCCTCGTCGTCCGTCATCGCCGGAGCGTCCTCCACCTTGCGCTGACTCTCAGCCATCGGAGGCGCCGAGCGGAGGGCGTTTCTTAAGCCCTCGGGGGAAGGGACCCACGCCCACCCCGCCCGCCGCAATAAGCCCATGCCGAAGGACCCGCACGGGTCCGGACCGCCCCCCGCACCGGTTATATCGCACCCCTTCTTGGCCGCGAATGT
>JANQNI010000104.1 GCA_028289805.1 Thermoplasmatota archaeon
GGACCTCACCGGCCCCGTCGTGCTGGTGGGCAGCCAGCGCAGCAGCGACCGCCCCAGCAGCGACGCCGGCCTGAACCTGGTCGCTGCGGCGCGCGTGGCGGCGGCCGGCGGCGTCGGCGAGGTCCTGGCTGTGATGCACGAGACCTCGGACGACGACCGCATCGCCGTCCACCGGGGCACCCGCGTGCGCAAGATGCACACGAGCCGCCGCGACGCGTTCCAGTCCGTCAACGTCCCGCCCCTGGGCTTCGTGCAGGAGGGCGAGGTGGTGTGGGACGAGTCCCAGCCCGTGCGCCCCGCCGCCGAGGGCCCCGTCGAGGTGGACGCCGTGTGGGACGAGGAGGTGTCCATGATCCTCTCCTACCCCGGCCTGTGGCCGGAGCACATCGAGGACGTGGTGCGCAAGGCGACCGTCATCGTCGGCACCGGCCTGGGCCACATCGCCCGCCGCTGCCTGCCGGGCATCCAGGCAGCCATCGACCGCGGCGCCCACGTCGTCATGACGAGCCAGTGCATCCACGGCCGCACGAACATGAACGTCTACAGCACCGGCCGCGACCTGCTGCAGATGGGCGTGCTGCCGGCCGACGACATGCTGCCGGAGGTCGCCTACATCAAGATGATGTGGATCCTCGGCCACACCACGGACCCGGACGAGGTGCGCAGGCTCTTCGAGACCGACCTCGTGGGCGAGCGCGGGGCGCCGACGTCGGTGCTGGCCTTCGGGCACAACCAGGAGGTGGCCGCGTGAGCGCCGACCTGCCAGGACCCGGCGAGCCCCTGGACTACGCGGCCCTCGGCTTCCGCTGCGGCCTGGAGATCCACCAGCAACTCGACACGCGCAAGCTGTTCTCCCCCATGCCCAGCGACGTCGTCGACCCCGACGCCGTGCAGCAGCGCAGCGTCGCCGCCTACGACCGTCGCCTGCGCGCCACGCAATCGGAGCTGGGCGAGACCGACCCCGCCGCCCTCGCCGAGGCCAAGCGCCGCCGCAGCTTCCGCTACCTCGCCATCGACGGCCTGACGAGCCTCGTCGAGACGGACGAGGAACCGCCGCACCCCATGAGCGAGGACGCCATGGGGGTCGCGCTCCAGTTCACCGGCCTCCTGGGCGGCCGCCCCGCCGACGAGGTCCACGTCATGCGCAAGACCGTCATCGACGGCAGCAACACCAGCGGCTTCCAGCGCACCGCCCTCGTCGCCACCGGCGGCAGCGTCCAGCCCGAGGCGGGCGACGCCGTGGGCGTCTGGACCATCGCGTTGGAGGAGGACAGCGCCCGCAAGGTCGACGACGACCACGGCCGCGTCACCTACACCCTCGACCGCCTCGGCGTCCCCCTCATCGAGGTCGCCACCGCCCCCGACATCACCGACCCCAAGCACGCCCAGGCCACCGCCGCGCGGCTGGGCGCCCTGCTCCGGGCCACCGGCAAGGTACGCCGCGGCCTCGGCAGCATCCGCCAGGACCTCAACGTCAGCGTCGCCGTCGGCGACCGCGTCGAGATCAAGGGCTGCCAGGACCTGCGCGCCGTGCCCCGCGTCATCGAGGCCGAGGTGCGGCGGCAGCTGTGGATGCACCACGTCCGAGCGGAACTGGAGCGCCGCGGCTTCGGCCCCGGCGACGTGGGCGAGGTCGTGGACGTCGCCTCCTGCTTCGAGGCGACGGAGGCCAAGCTGGTGCGCGGTGCCCTGAAGCGCAAGCAGACCGTCCTCGCCTTGCCGCTGGGCAGGTGGGCCGGCCTGATCCGGGGCGAGGCGAAGGACGGCCCCCGCATGGGCCGCGAGTTCGCCGACCGCGCCAAGGTCGCCGCCGGCGTCAAGGGCGTCTTCCACAGCGACGAACTGCCCGCCTACGGCATCGCGGACGCGGAGGTCGAGGCGGTGCGCGCCGCGCTGGAGCTGGGCGACGGCGACGCCTTCGTCCTGTGCGTCGAGCGCGACCCCGTCGCCCGCACCGCGCTGGAGGCCGTCGCCGAGCGCGCCCGCGCCGCCGCCGGCCCCCCGCTGCGGGAGGTCCGCGCCGCCCAGCAGGACGACTCCACGCGCTACATGCGGCCCCTGCCCGGCGCCGCGCGCATGTACCCCGAGACCGACGTGCCCCCCATCCGCATCACCCGCGACCGCTGGGACGCCGTGCTCGGGGACCTGCCCGCGCGGCCGGAGGAGCGCGTCGCCGTCCTGACGGGCACCCACGGACTCTCCGACGACCTAGCTCGGCAACTGGTGGGCGGCGACAGCGACCGCCCCCTGCTGGAACTGGTGGAGCAGGGCGTCGAGCCCGGCCTCGCCGCCCGCGTCCTGCTGCAGGTGCTGCCGGACTGCTCGGACCCCGAGCGCGTCCTGGCCCACGTCCCCGACGTCGCCCAGGCGTTGGCCGCCGGCCGCTTCGCCAAGGAGGCCGTCCCCGACGTCCTGAAGGCCCTCGACGAGGACCCCCGCCGTGACGTGGACGCCGCCGTCGAGGCCGCCGGGGCCGCCGCCGCGGACGAGGGCGAGGTCGTGGCCGTCATCGAGAAGGTCGTCGCCGACCGCGCGGACTTCGTCAAGGCGCGCGGCATGGGCGCCATGGGCCCCCTCATGGGCCCCGTCATGGCCGAACTGCGCGGCAAGGCCGACGGCGCCGTCGTCAGCGCCCGGCTGAAGGAAGCCATCCAGAAGGCGCTGGACTGAATGACCGGCCGCCTCGTCCTGGCCAGCGGCAGCCCACGCCGCCGCGTGCTGCTGCGTTCCCTGGTGCCGGACGGGGACTTCGACGTGGACCCCACCCCCGTCGAGGAGGTCGCCCCCCGCGCCCTGCCCGTCTGGGAAGCGCTGGAGGTCATCGCCCGCAAGAAGGCCCTCGCCACCAGCACGCGCCGGC
>JANQNI010000159.1 GCA_028289805.1 Thermoplasmatota archaeon
CCGACAACGCCGTCACCGTCGAGGTGGGCACGAACGACCACGCGGACCTCATTGAGGCCAGCCGCGCCTGCCTCCAGACGGCCGTCGAGATCATCGGCCCCAACTGCAACCTCGGCGACGTGGGCGGCGCCATCGCGCTGACGGCCAAGGACTTCGGCTTCAAGACCATCCAGAACCTCACCGGCCACAGCCTGGAGACCTACAACCTCCACGCCGGCCTCACCGTGCCCAACGTGGGCATGAAGATCCACCGCCGCCCGCGCATCGGCGACGTGCTGGCCGTCGAGCCGTTCGTCACCGACGGCGACGCGGGTCGCGTCATCGACGCCGGGCCCGGCACCATCTACCACTTCCAGCGCAGCCGGCCGCAGCGGTTGCCCACGGCCAAGCGGCTGCTGGGTGGCATCCAGAAGCGGTTTCCCAAGCTGCCCTTCGCCGAGCGCTGGTGCGCCGACATGATCCCCCCCGCCAAGCTGGGCTTCAACCTGGCGCAGTTGCAGAAGGGGACGCTCATCAAGCACTACCCGGCGCTGGGGGAGGCGTCCGGCGGCCAGGTGGCACAGACGGAGGCGTGCCTCATCATTACCGAGGACGGCTGCGTGGTGACGACGGACCCCGAGGGGCCGCTGGTCGTCGAGTGAGGGCCCGAGGGGGCCTGCGGGTCAGTCCTCGGCCTCGTACCCGCACGAGGCGCAGTAGCGCACGACGAAGCGCCCCTCGACGCGGAAGTCCAGGCTCTTGCCGCACTTGGGGCAGACCCGCTTCTGCACGCCGGTTCGGAGCGTCGTCTCCGAGTCGTCGAAGTCGTCGTTGAAGAGCTCTTCCGATTCCTCGAAGTCGTCGTCCATGCGGGGGTTCTCCGGCGCGCCTCGGACCTGCGTTGCGTTGATGGAGGTTGCGGTCGGTTCACTCGACGTTGATGCGGACGCCGTCGGCGCTGGGGGCGACCTTCTGCACGGTCACGTCGAGCACGCCGTTGTTGTAGGTGGCCTTGGTGGTGCTGGGGTCGACCTTGGCGGGCAGGCGCACGGTCTTGTGGTACTTGCGCTGCTCGTTGTCGACGCTGATGCTCAGTTCCTCGGCGGTCATGTTGACGTCGATGTCGGTCTTCTCGACGCCGGGCAGCTCCATGGTGATGGCGACGGCGCGGGAATCCTCGATGACGTCGGTGAGGGGTTCACGGCCCTCGCTGGCGACGGACGGCAGGCCGCCGGGACCGGCGCCAGGGCGGACGGTGGGCTTGTTGCCGAAGCTGCTGAAATGGGGCTTGCCGTCGGGGCCCATGCGGACGTTGAAGCCGGCGACGAAGCCCTTGCTGGGGTCCTGGCCCATGTTCTTGAACGCCTCCTGGAGGTTGCGCTGCATCTCCTCGAAGAGGCTGCGGAACTCGGCGGGGTCGACGCCCATGTTGCGCAGCCAGGCGTCCATGTTGGCAAGCGGGTCGCCGCCGCCCGCGAAGGGGCCGCCGGGCCCGAAGGGGTTGGTGCCGCCGAAGGGGCCG
>JANQNI010000194.1 GCA_028289805.1 Thermoplasmatota archaeon
GACGGCGCCGAGGGCCTCGACGGCATCCACGCGCAGGCCGCGCAGGTAGCGGCGCACGGCGGCCAGGTGGTCGCTGATCTCGTCGCGGCCCTGCACGACCTCCTGGAAGGCGTCCAGGACGGCGCGGGCGTCGTAGCAGTCCACGAGGTCCTCCAGGTCCAGCGCCTGCAGGGAGTCGACCCAGCGGCCGACGAGGGGGTGGAGGGGCGGGGCCATCACCCCTTCTCTCCGACTCCAGGCCCTCTTTAGGTTTCTGGCCCGTCCTTGGAAGCGTCCTGGGCCTCATCCCGCCGTTCTTGCGGTTCCATGCGCGTTCCGTCGTGGGGGCAGTAGCGCACGGCGGGGTGGAGGGTGGTGTACCCGCAGGCGGGGCAGGCGCGCTCGGGGCGGTGGCGGCGGGGCCACAGCAGCAGCGGGAGCAGCAGGAACAGGAAGAGGCCGGGGAACCCGAGGGCCCACAGGAGGGCCGTCAGGCCGACGCTGGCCGCGAGGCCGACGAGGAAGGGCGTCCAGTTGCGCCGCGGGCGCGCGGGGCGCACGGGGGTCACTCGGCGGTGTGGGCGGCGTAGTCCGCGGCAGACAGGAGGCCGTCGGCCTCCGCCTTGTCCTGGAGGCGGAACTTGATGAGCCAGCCCGCGCCGTAGGGGTCGTTGTTGATGGTCTCGGGGGCGTCCTCGAGCGCCTCGTTGACGGCCGTGACCTCGCCGGAGACGGGCATGTAGAGGTCGCTGACGGACTTGACGGACTCCACGACGCCGAACTCGTCCTCCGCCGCGAACGCGTCGCCGACGCCGGGCAACTCCACGTAGACGATGTCGTTGAGGGCGTTCTGGGCGTGGTCGGTGATGCCCAGGGTCGCCTCGTCGCCGTCGATGCGGACCCACTCGTGGCTCTTGGTGTAGAGGACGTCGTCGGGAGTCTCGGACACGCGCGCGGCACGACGGCCGCTCCTTTTGGCTTTTGGCCGTTGCTGCGGCCGCAACCGTCATGTCCCGATACGGCCAAATAGGGGCCCAGTCTCGGCCGCATCCCCCACACCCGGACGTAGCTCAATAGGCAGAGCGGTGGACTGTAGATCCGCAGGTTGCTGGTTCGATTCCGGCCGTCCGGACCTTCTTTTTGGTCGCGCCACGCGCGACAGTCGTGCATCCCGAGACCCCAACCCAGGGGCCCGTCGTCGCCCGCCGCGCCCACCCCGGCCGGGCCCACCCCACCGGGCCGCCGGGCGCCCCCGAAGACGCCGCGACACCCCCTCGAAGGACCTCCGCTTCCCGTGGAACCCGCGGCCAAGCCAGAAACCCTTTTTCTCGGATGCACGAAAACGTGCACCCGTTGACAGGGTTCGGGCCGATCCGGCCCCTCCTGTTGCCCTCCTGTAGGAATCCGGCAAGGTCAAGAACCCCAAATCGGGTCGTGTGGCAGGGATGCACCATGCCCTACGAACACACCACTGACAAGGGGACCTACGTCCTGTTCACGCGCGCCGTCGAACTCAAGGGCGGCCGCCAGCAGACCATCTACTTCTTCACGAAGAAGGGCAACACGCCCAAGAGCGGCGGGGCCTGCGAGCTCCCCGCCGGCAAGGCCGTCGGCATCAACGAGCGCACCGGCCTGCCGTACCTGAAGAACGCGTAGACGCGGCCGCGCGCAGCGCGGTCCGTTTCCACGCGCGATTCCGGCCCGCGCGGGCCGGGTCGCCCGAGCC
>JANQNI010000199.1 GCA_028289805.1 Thermoplasmatota archaeon
CTGGGGCGACAGCGTGGCAGGGGACGAACCCGTCGTCCGGGGCGCGTCGACGGCTCCCCCATCCACGAGGAGGGCGGGGGCGCTGGAAGCCACGCCGTAGTGCAGGACCCCTCCGTCTGCGCGCACGTCCCCGACGTGGGTTGGGCCGTGGAACGCGAGGTCGTCGCCCGCCACCGACACCCCCAGCGTGCCCGCCCGGAGGGTCCCGGTGGCGGCGCGTGCCTCCACCCGGTCGGACGCGACCTCCACCGCATCCAGGTACGGTTCCAGGTGCCAGTCGCTGCTGCCCGGGAGGGCGAGGGTGCCGTTGCGCACCAGGAGGTGCAGCACACGCTGTTCCGTGCGCTCGGGAGCCCAGGCCAGGCCGGGGTGCGCGCCCCCCGGGCAGGGCGGGGGGCCCTGGCTGCCGCTCGTGTACGCGGTCTGGCCGCCCGCGTCGGTGACGACCCAGTCGTCGCCGTGGACCACCAGCAGGAAGTCCCCCCGCAGGACGTACCGGAACGGAGGGTCGAGGTCCTGCAGGAACACGGTTCCGTCGACGCTGTGACCCGGCCCCTGCCCGCCGTCCGCGTGGAGCCCGGGGGGACGCACGACGCCGCCACCGTGGGCAAACAATTCCACGGGCCCGACGAACCGCTCCAGTGCGGGCGGGCCTGCATCCGGGTGTGGGAGGAGGTACGTTCGGCCGGGAGACGACCGGGCGGGATGGGCCGTGAAGTGGTCGTGCTCCCCCCCCGAGACGTGCCGCCGTGGGCCCGTGACGGTGCAAGGGTCGTCTGGATCCTGGTTCGGCGGGTCGCGGGGGTCGTTGCGGACCTCCACCATCGAGGTGACCCGCACGGACGTGCCCTCCAGGGCCCACGGCAGCGGATCCTCCACCCCCCCGGAGGTGATCACCACGGCGGCCACGACGGACGCCTGCATGTGGTGCGCGTCGGCCGCCAGCGACGGCCCCCGGAGGTCCCCGGTCCAGGACTCCGTCTCGGCGAGCACCCCTGCGGGGGCGGAGGCGAGGAGCAGGATCACCAGGACCGTGTAGCGCATGGGGGCGGGGCAGACCTCGACGCCGGAGTGCTCGCGGCGACCGACCCCCGCGGCGACGCCGGAGCACGGGTCGAACTGCGGCGTGGGGGAGGGGCGGCGGAGACCACGGCACCAGAAGGGGTTCCGCCACGCCAAACCGCCCCATCCTATTGAACTCGACTGGTGATAAGTGATTAGAAATCGATTTGCTGTTTTTATTTGTATTGTATGTCTATATTCGTTGTTTGAAATGGTTTATAGATATTTTATGAAATCCACCTATTCTTTGATGTGTTTGGAATTGATTGTTCAAAAATTTCTGGGGGTGGGGCATTCTTTCTCTGCGCCCGCCCAGCCCGGGCGTGTCAGCATCACGGCACCCGGAAGGGTGCACAGAAACAAAACCATGTGCTACAGAAACAAGGCAGGCGGAGGACCCACGCCCTGCCGCCACACCCCACCGCAGGGCCAAAGCCCCACCGCCACGCCATCCCGGCGTTTCCGGCTCGCCGCGTCCGTGAAGCGCCCCACGGCCGCCTGAAGCGAGCCCCTCGCCCGCTTGCCGTCAGCCCTTTCAGGCCCGCCCCGCTCGCCGCCGCGTGAAGCTCCTCCTCCTGCACTCGGACTACATCGAGTACGAGGCGACCAAGAAGGCCCTCAAGACCGCGCCCGATCTGGGCGAGGACGAGAAGGCCGGTCGGCTGGAGGAGGCGCTGTGCGCGTTCATCACCGTCGAGTCCGTCGACGAGGACGACCTGGCCGCCGCCGTGCGCAAGACCGCCAAGGAGATCCGCGACGTGGCCGCCCAGGTCAAGGCCGAACGCGTCATGCTCTACCCCTACGCGCACCTGAGCGAGGACCTGGCCAAGCCGAGCGTGGGAGCCAAGGCGCTGCCGATGCTCCAGGAGGAGCTGGACGGCGACTTCGAGGTCCGGCGCAGCCCCTTCGGCTGGTACAAGGGCTTCGAGATCAAGGTCAAGGGCCACCCGCTGGCGGAGCTGAGCCGGCACGTCCTGCCCGGCGACGAGGACGGGGCCGAGGGCGACGCGGAGGACGCCACCGAGACGGAGGCGCTGAAGGCGGAGGCGAACCTCCGATCCTCCTGGTACGTCCTGAGCCCCGAGGGCGACCTGACGCCCGCCGACGACTTCGACTTCAAGGGCCACGCCGACCTGAAGCGGTTCTACGAGTACGAGGCGAAGGGCAGCCGCAGCGGCGGCCGGGAGCCCGCGCACATCGAGCTGATGAAGAACCTCGAACTCGTCGACTACGAGCCCGGCAGCGACACGGGCAACATGCGGTGGTTCCCGAAGGGGCAACTCATCAAGCGCCTGCTGGAGACGAAGATCAACCAGGTCAGCCAGGACTCGGGCGCGATGCAGATCGAGACGCCCATCATGTACGACGTCAACCACCCGGCGCTCAACAAGTACCTGCAGAAGTTCCCCGCGCGCCAGTACCGCGTCAAGTCGGACGAGAAGGAGCTGTTCCTGCGCTTTGCAGCGTGCTTCGGCATGTACCTCACCATGGGTCGGTCCACGCTCTCCTACCGCCACCTGCCGGCGCGCATCTACGAACTGACCCACTACAGCTTCCGCCGCGAGCAAAGCGGCGAGACCTCGGGCATCAAGCGGCTGCGCTGCTTCACCATGCCCGACATGCACACCCTCGTGGCCGACCTGCCGCAGGCGACCGAGGAGTTCGGCCGCCAGTTCGCCACCAGCAAGCGGTGGATGGACGGCCTGGAGGTGCCGTTCCAGACGGCCATCCGGTTCGTGCGCGGCTTCTACGAGGAGAACAAGGAGTTCGCCGCCGGTCTCGCCAAGATGGTCGGCGGCCCCGTGCTCGTCGAGATGTGGGAGGACCAGTCCTTCTACTTCGTCACCAAGTTCGAGTTCAACGTCAACGACACCAGCGGCAAGAGCTTCGCGCTCTCCACGGTGCAGATCGACACCCAGAACCCCGAGCACTTCGGCATCACGTACACGGGCGAGGACGGCGCCGAGCACACGCCGCTGCTGCTGCACACGTCCGTCTCCGGCGCCATCGACCGCAACGTCGCCGCCATCCTCGAATCGGAGGCGATGAAGCGCGACCGGGGCGAGAAGCCCGCCCTGCCCTTCTGGCTCGCGCCAACGCACGTGCGCTTCCTGCCCGTCAGCGACGAATACCTGGACGAGTGCCTGGAGCTGGCGCAGGCCGTCAACGACCAGGGCGGCCGCGCCGACGTGGACGACACCAGCAGCGGCATCGGCAAGAAGATCCGCAGCGCCGAGAAGGAGTGGATCCCCCTCATCGTCGTCGTCGGCGAGCAGGAGAAGGCCAGCGGCGTCTACAACGTCCGCGTGCGCAAGGCCGACTACATCAGCCGGGCCGGGATGGAACTGGACGAGTCCGAGGGGCAGAGCCTCGGCAACTTCACCGTGCCCTGGGCCGCCCTGTTGCAGATGGTCGAGGCGAACCTGGGCGACGAGCCCCGCGCGGCGCTGCCGCTGCCGGTGAAGACGAGCATGCGGCCGGCGTTCCGGGGTTGACGCCCCAGAGGCGCGCCCGAGCTCGCTTCGTTCCCCCTCGACGCCCCGAGCAGGCAGGAACGCCCCTCGGATCTCGCACGAGGACGTTCGGCCCCGCCCGGGTTTTCCCGGACGATAGAAGTTTCGCACAACAATCTCGAAATATGCAGGACGGATTCAGTGAATTGGCAAAAATGGCTAAAAATGCTTCCATGAATCCCGCCGTGGAGCCCAGGCTCCTGGAGATGAACTGAATGAAAAAAGCACTCGTGGGACTCCTTGTCTTGATGGCAATCTCCCTCACCCTGACCCCCGTCGCTTCCGCCAAGGGCTACCTGGACACGCGCTCGACCGTCGACTGCGTCATGGGCATCGATGCGGAGGGGAACCCCGTCGTCCTCGTGGTCGACCTCGCCTTCTGTACCTACGCCGACTGCTTCATAGACGCCGGCATCGCAAGGGACGAAGACGAACTCTACGACTGCGCCGCACACCCCGCAGCCTACGTCGCATGTTTGATCATCTACGCGCCCGACGGGCCACCCCAGGGCACGTACTGCCGCCTGAGGTCCCCCGAAGACATCGATCCCGAAAGGGAAGCCGAGCTCCTGCAGGAGGGCCTCGCCGGATTGGTGAACTACCGTGAAGAGGTTGGCCTTGGCGAGGGCGAATGCACAACCTTCCGCGCCTGGTCCCACTCCTTCTGGGTGCTCACCGGAACCTGCAGCGCCTCGCACGACCCAGATTGCGAGAGGTCCTATTACGTTGGTGGGGGCTTCGAACTTTACCTGGGTGGAAGCGTCGAAGGCCAGCGCTTTGGACAAGAATTCTGCCGCTGATGCAGACCCCACCCCTCTTCCACCTCCCCCCGGGTACGCCCCCGGCGCGCTGGTTGAACCCCACATCCAACCCTTCCCCGCACATGCCTTGAGTCCGACCCCGACTGTCCCGGCATGACCGAAGCCCTCACGGCCCGCATCCAACGGACGTGCGCCCCCGTCGTCCCCCACGTCCACTGGTTCGTCCGCCTCGGACTCGCCGGCATCTTCCTGTACCACGGCATCGACAAGCTCGCCGCCGGCACCCCGCCCGCCGAGGCCCTGGACATGATGTTCCTGGGCAGCGCCGCCGTCTTCTGGATGGTCGCCGTCGCCGAGGTGCTCGCCGGGGTCGCGGTCCTCGCCGGCGGATTCCCTATCCCGTTCTCGGACCTCCTGACGCGCCTCGGCGGCCTCGCCATCGCCGTCGTGATGCTGGGCGCCGCCTTCATCGTCCACCTGCCCGAGTGGCACTTCATGCGCGGCGGCGCCGAGTTCCAGGTGCTGACGGCGGGGCTGGGACTGTACCTGGCCGTGCGCGGCAACGCGTAGGCGCGCCGAAACCCTTCTCCGCCCCCTCCCCCCATCGACCCCGTGGACTTCGACGCCCTGGCCGTCGGCCCGGCGCCCCAACTGCCCCTGCAATCCTTCCAGCACCGCCGCG
>JANQNI010000210.1 GCA_028289805.1 Thermoplasmatota archaeon
TCCCTCCTACCCCGCGTAGTGCAACCCGGCGCCCTCGTGGGAGAGCGCCTTGCCCTCGCCGTCGAAGACGTGCGCCTCCACGACCTCGAACAGGCAGGCGGCGTGGTCGCCGCCCTCCAGTTCCTCCTCGAAGCGCAGCTCCACGGCGGCGGGCAGGGCGGGCAGCAGGGGGCAACCCGTGGCGGGGCCCTCCTTGACCTCCAGGTCGCCGGCCTTGCCGTCCTGGACGTCGACGTGCTTGTAGAAGCCCTTCAGGGTCTCCGCGTCGTCGGCGCCGAGGACGTTGAGGGCCAGCACGCCCGTCTCCTGCACGGCGGCGTAGGCGCTGCCCTCCCGGTGCAGGCCCAGCACGACGCGGGGCGGGTCGAAGCTGGTCTGCGTGAACCAACTGACGAGGTTGACGCCCCGGCTGCCGTCCTCGCGCTTGAACCCGGCGAGGTAGAGGCCGTAGGGAACGAGGCGGAGGGCGTGCTTCTTGGCTGCTGCGTCCACGCGGGCGCACCGGCGGGGGTCACTTCAGTTCGATGGCGACGGCCGGGGGGTGGAACTCGCCGTCGGTGAAGCTCAGCACCACGCGGCCGTCGGGCAGGAATCCCGTCGTCATGAAGTCGTAGCGGTCCCCGGCCGCGGCGACGCCGCTGTCGCTCGTGCCGGCGCCGCCGCCCACGCGCAGCACGCGGTCGACCGTCGGCTCCGTGCGGACGTCGCGCAGCACGACGGCGTAGGCGGCCGCGCCCCCATCCACCTCGGCGTGGATGGCCACCACGGCGCGGTCGAGGCCGTGGTGCGCCTTCAGGTCCCACTCCAGGACGTCGCCGACGCCGGGGGGCAGGTCGAAGGAGTGCGTGTCCCACGTGCGTCCCACGTCGTCGCTGACCCTGTAGTCGAACGTCTGGGCGCGGAACTCGACGGCGTGGAGGCGGCCGGCGCCGTCGCGCTGCATGGAGCGCACCGGCAGCGGGTCGCCGGCGAGGCACCCCCGGCCGTCCTGGGTGTCCAGCAGTTGGCACGTCAGTCCCACGTCGACGACGCCGAGGCCGGCGTCGGGGCCGCGGGCGTGGGGCTGGGCGATGGGCTGGGTCCAGTCGGCGTCCGGGTCCGGCAGCAACGCGCTCGGGAGGTCGATGCGCTCCCCGCCCGTGGCGTCGGCCAGGGGCGGCTGGGGCAGGTACAGCACGCCGTCGCCGCTGACCACGTGCCCCTGGCCGTACAGGTTGTCGTTGAAGTTCGTGAAGATGTAGGCGCGCACGGCGCTGGCCTGCCCCGCCGCGTCCAGGTGGGGGCCCGGCATCACCGTCATCCAGGGGCGGTCGAAGAAGGGGCTGTGGACGGGGCCGCTGCCCTCGACCCACGCGTCGTCGGCGGCGACGTACTTGAGGCTCCAGACGCCGTCGTTGCCGGCGCCGAGGCACATCTCCCAGTTCATGGCGTAGATGTCGCCGCCGGGGCCCGGAACGACGGCGCCCTCGCCGCAGATTTGGATGGTGTGGGGGACGATCTCCTCCCACGTCGCGCCCTCGTCCTTGCTCAGAAACAGGGACGAGCCGCCGAAGTCGAGGATCCAGCCCTGGCGCGTGGTGGTGACGTAGTTCTCGCAGCAGTTGCCGGTGCCCTCCACGACGCGCCACGCGCGCTGGCCGACCACGGTGCCGTTCTCGTCCAGAACGTCGTACCGGCGCACGTGGACGTCGGGGGATGCGGACTGGGGTGTTGCGAGGCTTGGCAGGGCACTGCCAGGGGCGGCTTCGGGGGTGGCGGGCGTGCTCCAGGGGCTGCGCGTTCCGCACGCGTCGACGGCGCGCACCTCGTAGTCGCCGCCCGGCGTGTGGTCGCTCCACGCGCGGGCGCCGCCCACGTCGAACGTCTGGGTGCCCGACTTGACCTCGTAGCGCTGCGCGCCCTCGACGGCGCTCCAGGAGAGGGTGACCATGCCGGGGCCGGGGCCG
>JANQNI010000224.1 GCA_028289805.1 Thermoplasmatota archaeon
GCGTGTCGGGGTGGTGCTCCTCCCAGGCGAACCACCCCGACACGCAGTTGTGGGGCGACGAGAACTCCACGTCCGTGCTGCTGCGGGAGGACAACGGCCGGCTGCCCGGCTTCACCATCCCCCTCGTGGCGGGCTTCCTGCTGCTGGGCGCGTTGCTGATGCGGCGACGGATGCGGCGGGGGTAGGTTCGGGGTCGTCGGGGGAGGCTCCGCCCCGTGCCCTGCGCCCCTTCACGAGGGGGGCGCCAGGGGGCCGTCCCCGACGAAGGCGTACCCCTCCGGCGGCGTGAAGTTGTACGTCGTCACCACGTACACGTCGAAGCGCTGGTCGAGGGCGACGCCGGTCTCCAGCACGGGGCCGCCGCTGAAGACGCCGACGGTGACGCCGTTGGGTGCGCCGAGGCCGACGGCGGCGGTGTCCTCGCGGCCGAAGCCGTAGACCATGGGGCTCTCGCCGATGCCCTCGCCGATGCGGTCGTCGGTGAAGGAGCCGTCGGGGGCGGTGACGTAGTTGATCTGGTACAGGTTCGAGCCCAGCGGCTGCGTGCTTTCCCACACCAGTTCGCTCTGGAACCAGTCCGGGGTGCCGGTGAACTCGAAGGAGACGTACGACTGGTCGTCGTTGAGGCTGTGGTCGTTGCAGACCGCGTGGACGGTCAGCAGGGTGGCCGCACCGCAGGCCAGGAGGCCGCTTTGCTGCTGCACCTCGAAGCGGGGCATCTCCTCCGGCACGGCCTCGACCTGGACGCGGACGATGGGGGGCGCGGCGACGCCTGCGACGACCTCGGCGGACTGCTGTACCGCGCTCCAGCCGGGCTTGGAGACGGTGAGGAAGTAGGTGCCGGGCTCCAGGTCGCTGAAGCCGAAGGTGCCGTCCTGCGTCGTCGTGACCTCGGCGCCGGTGCCCAGCGTCACGGTGGCGTCGGCGACGGGGTGGATGGTGGGGTCCACGACCACGCCGCGCAGGACGCCGGTGTCGGCCGTGGCCTCCAGGTCCAGGCTGGAGAAGTCGATGTCGTCGGGGGCGGGGGGTGGGGCGGTGTCGGCGCAGCCGGCGAGGGTCGCGGCGAGCAGGAGGGGCAGGAGCGTGCGGGGGCGCATGGGGTGGCCCAGCCACAGCCCCTATTTGACGATATTCGTAGAGACGCTACGAATTCATTGAGACAGAAGCGCTGCCAGATGTTCCGGGCGCGTTTTCATGACGGAATACGGAAAACCGGGTTCGGGGCCTAGAACGGGTTGCTGTCTCCCGCCACCAGCGACCACCCCTCCGGCGGCGGCAGGAGGTAGAAGTTGTGCTGGAACACCTCGAACTCCTGCTCGACGGCCACCTGGCTCCCCGCCGCGCTCATGAAGACGAAGAAGTCCTCGATGCCCTCCGGCGCCGGACTGACGGGCTCCTGGTTCTGGCCGGGACCCGCCACGCCCACGTCCAGCTGCACGCGCATGGGACTGGCGGAGTCGACGGAACTGAAGAAGTGGCTCGTGGACTCCCGCGCGAAGAAGCTCGTCGTCATGTGCAGCTCCTCCGACGTGCCCGATAGGGACTGGTCCCACACCATCTCCAGCACGATGGTCTGCCAGTCGGTGCCCAGGGGGGTCACGTACTCCCGGTTGTCCAGCAGGCTCGCCAACTCCGGCCGACAGCCGCCGGGGCAGACCGGCCCCGCCAGCCGCGTGTAGTCGTTGACGCACGTGCTGCTGACCACGAAGGAGTACGCGCACTCCAGGTAGCCGTTGAACTGTAGTCCCTCCATGAACGGCGTGCCGCTGACCAGCCGCGTCACCTGCATCTTCACCACCGGGGGCTCCGGCACGTCCGCCTCCACCGGCGCGGACGTCTGCACCGCGTCATAGCCGGGCTTGGCGGCGTCGAGGACGTACGTGCCCGGCTCCAGGTCCGTGAAGACGAAGCGACCCTCCGCGTCCGTCGTCGCCTCCCCCTGCGCTCCGTTGCCGCTCAGGGAGACCGTGACGTCCGCGACGGGCACGATGGCCTGGTCCACCACGACGCCGAGGATCGTTCCCGTCCCCTCCCGCGACGCCACGTCCAGACCGTCGAAGTCGTCGTCCTCGGCGGCCTGTGTCGTCGCGGGGTCTGCGCAGCCGGCCAGCACCAGGGCAAGGACGCCCAACACTGCAAGGAACCGCATCGGCGGCCCATCGCGCAGACGGTTGATGACGTTTTGTGTCTTGCCGGCAAACCGCAGCCCGCGCGCAGCGGTGGCGGCCGGCGATCCGAGGTGGATGCAGGCTCAGAACGGGTTCCCGTCGCCCGCCAGGAACGACCACCCCTCCGGCGGGGCGGCGTAGTAGAACTGGTGGTGGTAGATGGTGAAGTCCTGGTCGAGGGAGATGCCGGGCATGAGGCCGTCGGGGCGCGCCGAGGTGAAGAAGCTCATCTGCTGGATGCCCTCCTCCGGGACCATGCGGGGTTCCTCGTCGTTGGCGGTGTCGTGGATGACGCCGGTGTCCAACTGGAGGCGCAGGGGGCTGGCGCTGCTGACGCTGGCGAAGTTGTGGCAGGTGCAGCGCTCGGGCTTGTAGGTGCTGGCGACCATGCCCATGTTCGCGCTGGTGCCCTGGGCGCTGGGTTCCCACGTCATCTCCCAGACGAGGCTCTGCCAGCCGGCGCCCACGTCCACGTGGAAGTCGCGCTCCTGGGGCGTGGCGTCGTCCAGGAACGGGGCGGGGCCGTTGGCGGCGGGTGGAACGAGGGGGTGCTTGGTCTGGTCGAAGACGCAGGGGCTGCTGCCCCACAGGGGGAGGACGCCGGCCTGGCTGCACGTGAAGAATCCCTCGTACGCGAAGCCCTGCATGAAGGGGTCGGCCTCGAACAGGCGCGGCAACTGCACCTTCAGTACGGGAGGCTCGGCGGTGCCGGGGACGACCTCCGCGCTGAACTGGGTCTCGGCGTGGCCCGGCTTCGCGGCGGTGAGGAAGTAGGTGCCGGCGTCCAGGCCGTCGAGCACGAATCGGCCCTCCGCGTCCGTCTCGGAGCTGCGGCCGCTGCCGTCCTGGAGCGTGATGGCCGCGCCCTCGACGGGGACGATGACGTCGTTGACGACGACGCCGAGGACGGCGCCGGTGGTGTCGTCCACCTGCACGTCCAGGTCGTCGAACGCCGCGGCCTCTCCCGGTTCCTCTGGGGCGGGGGGCTCGCTGCACCCCGCGAGGGCCACGACGACCAACACGCCGACCACCGTCCAAGCACGCATGGACGGGACCTTGCTCCGGGGTTCTTAGCCGTTGTTGTGGCTTCGGGCAACGAAGCAGGGCGGGGCCCGGGGTGGGCTCAGGTCGGCAGGGGGTACTGGTCCCGCTCCTGCAGGTTCCAGCCGTCCTGGGCCTCGTAGTTGTAGAACACCATGGTGAAGATCTGGAACTCCAGGCCGAGGGCGTAGTCCACGCCGGGGGCCTCCTCGGTGGTCCAGGGGATGAAGCCGCGCACGGCGACCTCCTGCGGGCCGTCGTTGGCGGGGAACGCGCCCCCCTCCGAGCGGTCGAGGCGGGCGTAGGTGGTGCCGTCGTCGCCGATGGCGTCGACGTAGTCCACGTCGCTGCAGTCGCAGTCGTTCTTGATGGGCGTCGAGGACACCATGGTCCAGAAGCGGCTGGTGACGGAGTCGTCGTAGAAGCCCTCCTGGATGATGGTCTGTGCCTGGGGGCCCATCGCCAGGAACGCCGTGTTGACGTTGTTTTGGACGCTGCGCGGGACGGGCGCCCCCTCGTCGTGCAGGGTGCGCACGGCCATGTCGCAACTGTCGGTGATGTAGGGGCCGGCGAAGGCGCAGTCGTAGAAGCCGTCGAACTGGTTCACCTCCAGGTAGGGCTCGACGCCGGTCATGCGCGTGATCTGGATGGTCAGGACGGGCGGTTCCTCGACGCCGGCGACGACCTGGGTGCTGGCCTGGGCGCGCTCGTAGAGGAGCTTCTCGGCGGTGACGAAGTAGGTGTTCGGCTCCAGGCCCGTGAAGATGAAGACGCCTTCGTCGTCGGTGGTGGTCTCCTCGCCCGAGTTGAGGAAGACGGTCGCGCCGGCGACGGGGGTGATCTGGGTGTCCACCACGACGCCCCGGATGCCGCCGGTGGTGGCATCCACGTCCAGCTTCTCCACCTCGAACGTTTCTTCCTGGGGCGCCGCCTCGTCCGCGCAACCGGCCAGGGCCACGGCGAGGACGGCGACGACCAATGCAATCGACCGCACGACGAAGCGACTTGGGCGTTGGTTCAAGACCGTTGCCGTCGTTTCGGCGAATCCCTCACGCGTGCACCAGGTCGGCGAGGACGGCAACGGTCT
>JANQNI010000021.1 GCA_028289805.1 Thermoplasmatota archaeon
TGGCGCGCGCGCCGGACACCGTCTCCGGGCTGACCGCGATGGTGTCGTACTCCCCCGACGCCGCCGGGCCGACCGCGTCGCGCAGGGGCCGGATGCGTACCTCCCCCTCGAAGTGGATCGCCTTGAGAAACGCCCCCACCGCCTCCGCGCGCTCCCGCCACGACGGCACCGGCCGGGCGCGGTCGGCCAGGTCGCCGGCCGTCACGCCCACGAACACCCCGTCGGCGTCCTCCACGGCCGCCCGCAGCAGCGCCTCGTGACCGACGTGGAACGGGTGGAAGGTGCCTCCGAGACAGACGCGCACGCGGGGACCAACCGGACCCGACGCATAGCCGAAACGGTGCAGAACCGTTGAAAGCACCCCCGCCGCTGGCCGGCCGTGAAGCACCGCCTCGCCGTCGTCGGATGCGGCAACATGGGACGGGCCGTCGTGCGCGGCCTGCTGCGCGAGGGCTGGGCCGAGCCCCAGCAGATCATCGCCACCAACCCGAACCCCGAGAAGACCCAGGCCCTCGCCGCCGAACTGGGCGTCGACGTCAGCAACGACAACAGCCGCGCCGTGCGCGAGGCCGAGGTCGTCCTGCTGGGCGTCAAGCCCCAGATCATCAAGAGCGCCCTCAAGGACCTGCGCGGCCGCGTCGGCCCCGACCAGCTCGTGCTCAGCATCGCCGCCGGCATCAGCACCCGCTTCATCGAGTACTACACGGAGTCCACCCCCGTCGTGCGCGCCATGCCCAACCTCAGCGTCACCGTCGGCATGGGCGCCACCGCCGTCTGCCCCGGCACCCACTGCACCCCGGACCACCTCCAGGTCGCCACCGACATCTTCGAGAGCGTCGGCACCGTCGAGCGCGTCTCCGAGCGCCTCATGGACGCCGTCACCGGCCTCAGCGGCACCGGCCCCATGTACGTCTTCCACGTCCTGGAGGCCCTCGGCGACGCCGGCGTCAAGATGGGCCTCCCCCGCGACGTCGCCACCCGCCTCGCCATGCAGACCGTGCGCGGCAGCGCCCGGCTCGTCCAGGAGAGCGGGGAGCACCCCGCCGAACTGCGCGACTCCGTCACCAGCCCCGGCGGCACCGCCATCACCGCGCTGCACGTCCTGCGCAAGGAGGCGTTCTCGGCCATCCTCATGGACGCGGTCGAGGCGGCGACGCGACGAAGCGCGGAACTCGGCGAGTGACGCCCGCCGACCCCTTGGCGCGCCGTCCCGGAACCTTCACAACGCCTCCGCGACTCGCCGCCCCCTCCCCTCCGCCGACGTAGCATAGCGGTAGTGCAGCGGTCTTGTAAACCGCAGGTCGGGGGTTCAAATCCCTCCGTCGGCTCTCTCCCGCACCCGTTCCACGGGACGCGGGCTCCCACCTGTTCGCAGGGCTCAAATAGGGGTCCTGGGTCGGCGGACCTGCGCGGGGCGCCTGGCCCCGCACGCCCGCCGCCGCTGTGGCTTAGAGGTATAGCACGTCCTTGGTAAGGACGGGGTCGCGTGTTCGAATCACGCCAGCGGCTTTTTCCACTTCCCGGGCCCCTTGGGCTGCGTCGTCGCTTGGTGCACGATGCGGGCTGCGTGCCTCAACGCTTATCCCGTAGCGCTCTGTGGGCACGCCTCAACCATGGTTGCGACCGTCGACGAATTGTTCCAGGTGGTCAAGTCGAACCCCTTCATCGACGGCATCGGGTACTTCGTGGAGGTCACCACGCGGGAGTCGGTCCCCCGGGATGGCGTCGACCGCCTCACGAGCCGGATGCGCGACGACTTCTGCGACCACTCCATGGCGACGCTGGAGGGCGAGAACGTCCTCGGCCTCGACTTCCACGAGCACATCCTGACGCAGGGCGAGGACGCGGACCACTTCCTGTCCGCCCTGGAGCTCCTGCTGCGCACCGTGGAGATGCACTACGGCATTGAGCACCTGTGCATCGAGTTCCAGTTCGACTTCACGCGGGCCCGCGCGGCGCGCCGGGAACTGGACGAACTGCTCCAGCCGTAGGCGGTCGATTCGACCCCGGCGGCGCTCAGCCCAGCAGGACGCGCACCAGGAACTGCACCCCCAGCCACAGCAGCCAGGCGACGACGCCGACGGCGGCGCCGGCGAGCCACTTGGTGCGGTAGACGGCGGCGACGACGAGGGCCCACGCCGCCACGGCGAGGAACGCCCCCAGGAGCCCGCTGCCGGCACCCAGCAGGACGAGGGTCGCCAGCAGGGTCCCCAGGAACGCGGCGAGGACGGCCTGGAGGTACTTGCTCTGGCCGACCACGAGCTTGGCGGCGACGTGGACGAAGACGCCGGTGATCAGGAGGGCGACGACGCTGGCGACGAGGGCTCCGGAGACCTGGAACTCCATGGCGGGGACGGGACGGGGTCGGGGATGAGGCTGCCGAAGCGGCGCCGGCGTGCTCAGGCCCCGGCAGCAACCGTCATGTCCCGGCGGCCCTCAGGGGGTCCCGTGGAGTCCCTGCGCGACCGCGTGGCCCGGTTGCCCCGCTCGCCGGGGGTCTACCTGTGGAAGGACGACCACGGCGAGGTCCTGTACGTCGGCAAGGCGAAGGACCTGCGCGCCCGCACGACGCAGTACGTCCTCGACGGGGCGCACAAGCCGGAGATGATGGCGCACGCGGCGGACGTGGACTACATCGCCGTCGGCACGAACAAGGAGGCCCTCCTCCTCGAGCAGACGCTCATCAAGCGCCACAAGCCGCGCTACAACGTCCGCCTCACCGACGACAAGCAGTACCCGTACCTCAAGCTCACCGACGACGCGTGGCCGCGCCTGCTCAAGACCCACCGCCGCCTCGACGACGGCGCCACCTACTTCGGTCCCTTCCCCGACGGCTACGGCGCATACCACGTCATGCAGGTCCTCAACGACCTCTTCCCGCTGCGCCGCTGTCGGAAGCTGCCCAAGGCCAAGTGCCTCTACTACGACATCGGCAAGTGCGTCGCCCCCTGCATCGACGCCTGCACGCGGGAGGAGTACGACGCCGTCGTGCAGGAGGTCAAGGACGTGCTGCGGGGCCGCAGCCGCGCCCTCCTGAAGCGCCTGGCGGACGAGATGGCGGCGGCCGCCGCCGCGCACCGCTTCGAGGAGGCGGCCCGGCTGCGCGACCAACTGCGGGGCCTGGAGGGCGTCCTGGAGCGGCAGCACATGGTCCAGGACCGCGTCCAGGACCGCGACGTCGCCGCCGTCGAGGCGCGCGGCGACCTGGGCGTCGTCAGCCTCCTGCACCAGCGCGGCGGCAAGGTCGTCGGCCAGAGCGCCTTCACGATCCACGTCGCCCACGAGGCCCCCGGCGAGGCGCTGCGGGACTTCCTGGTGGGCCACTACGCCGACCGCACCGTGCCCCGCTACGTCGCCGCCCGCCTGGAGTCCGACGACGGTCCCGCCCTGGAGGCGGACCTGCGCGAGCTGGCCGGTGGCGCCGTCACCGTCGAGGTGCCGCGACGCGGCGAGAAGGTGCGCTGGCTGGAGGTGGCCGCCACCAACGCCCGCCTGCGCCTCGAGGAGGAGGTCCTGCGCCGCCAGCGCCGGGGCATGGGCGCCGTCGAGGCCCTCCAGACCGCCCTCGGCCTCCCGGACCTGCCCCGCGTCATCGAGGGCTTCGACGTCAGCCACCACGGCGGCCGCCACACGCGCGCCGCGATGGTGCGCTTCGTCGACGGCGAGCCCGACAAGGCCGGCTACCGCACCTTCGGCATGAAGACGGTGGGCGAGGACGCCGTGGCCGCGGGCCAGACCACGCCCCGCCGCGGCGCCGGCCGGGAGGTGGACGACTACGCCAGCATGGAGGAGGCCGTCGGCCGCCGCTTCCGGGGCCTCGCCGAGCGCGACGAGCCCTTCCCCGACCTGGTGCTCGTCGACGGCGGTCCCGGCCAGCTCGCCGCCGCCCGCAAGGCGATGGCCGAGCACGGCGCCACCGACGTGGCCGCGTGCGGCCTGGCCAAGCAGGACGAGGAGGTGTTCCTGCCCAAGCGCATGCACCCGCTGAAGCTGCGGCGCGACGACCCCGGCCTGCAACTCCTGCAACGCGTGCGCGACGAGAGCCACCGCTTCGGCATCACGCAGGTCCGCAGGAAGGCGACGGCCTCCGTCGTCTCCGCCGGGCCCCTCGACGGCGTGCGGGGCATCGGGCCCAAGCGCAGGGCGGATCTGGTGCGGGCCTTCGGCGGCCTGGAGGGGCTGCGCGCCGCCAGCGCCGAAGACCTGGCGCGGTTTCCTGGCATCACGCCGGATCTCGCCGCGCGCGTCGTGGACGCATTGCGTACCTGAAGGTTCATCAAAGGCCCGGGGACGTTGGGAACCGTCCACGCCTCGCCAACGTCGTTCCTCCCGGGCAGGGCGTGGTGGGCGCGGGGGCCCCGGTGGGGTTCCCGCGCCCATTCCTTGTCGGCAGCCTGCGCCCGCGGGCGCCCTGCGCAGGTACGGTGTCCGGCCGGCGCCGTGCGCTACGCCCGCGTCTCCGCGTCGAAGAACCGGTGCTCGACGCCGAAGCGCGCGGCCACCCAGTCCCCGAGCCGCTGCACGCCACCGCGTTCCGTGAGGTAGTGGCCGCCGGCGACGAAGTGGATGCCCGCCTCCCGCGCCAAGTGGTAGACGCCCTCGGTCGCCTCCCCGGTGACGTATGCGTCCAGGCCCAAGTCGATGGCGTCCTGGACCTGGTACGGGGCGGCGCCGCTGACGAACCCGACGCTGCGCACCGCCTCTGGGCCGAAGTCCCACACCGAGAACGGTCCCGTGTCGACGCCGCAGCCGGCGCGCAGGGCGGCCTCGAAGCCCTCCACCCACGCGGCGAACGGCACCGGCTCCGGCAACCGCCCGACCATGCCGATGGCGGGCCCCCGGTCCTTGTACGCGAAGGCCGGCTCCGCCTCCAC
>JANQNI010000282.1 GCA_028289805.1 Thermoplasmatota archaeon
AGGCCCCAGCCCCGTCGGTGGCGCAATGCGACGGCGTGGTCGCCGTGCTCGACACCGCCGGGGCGGAGACGGCGGCCGTGGTCGCCTACGCCCACGCGCGCGACAAGCCGGTGCTGGGCCTCGCCCTGCCCGACGCCCACGTCCCCGCGTTCCTCTCCGACGCCGCCCGCGTCCACCGCGGCGCCGACGAGGAGCAGTGGGCCGAGGCGCTGCCGGACTTCTGCGACCAGGTGCGCCCCTTCGCCGGCCGCCTCGTGCGCGACCAGGTGCCCAAACTGGTGCGCGAGGCCGGCTACGACCTGACCTTCCGCACCCTGACGGCGGAGGAGAAGCCGCGCTTCCTGAAGCAGAAGGTCGCCGCCGAGGCGCTGGAGTTGGAGAAGGCGGACCTGGCGCGCGAGAAGGAGGAGGTCGCCGACGTGCTGGAGGCACTGGAGGCGTTCCTGGTGGCGCGCGGCTTCGACCGCGACGACCTGCGGCGCGTCAAGGAGGCCAAGCGCAAGCGCCGCGGCGGCTTCGAGCAGGGCTTCGTCGTGGAGGCGACGGCGCAGGGGACGGCCGAGCCCGAGGCCCCCGAGGATGCGGAACCCGCCCCCGGACCGGCTCAGGCGCCGCCGGCCGACGGCGCCCCCGCGACCGACGGCATCGACTACGAGTTCCCGGACGACGACGCGCCGCAGGAAGAGGAGGCCCTCGACCGCGTGGCGCCCAACAAGACCGTCCAGTCCAACTTCTTCGACCTGTAGCCATGCGCGGCCCCCTCGGACGCGACCACCCGCTCGTGCTGAGCCCGCTGGTGGACGTGACCGACGCCGCATTCCGCAGCGTCGCCTCCGAGTGGGGCGCGGACGTGACGTGCAGCGAGATGGTCAGCGCCGCCGGCCTCGTCCACGGCAACGCCAAGTCATGGCGCCTCGTCCAGCCGTGGCCCGGCGAATCCCCCTACGGCGTGCAGCTCATGGGCGGCGACGCCGACGAGGTCGCCCACGCCGTCGAAGCGGTCTGCGCGCGCGTGGGCCCCGACTTCGTGGACCTGAACCTGGGCTGCCCCAGCCCCAACATCCTGCGCTCCTGCGCCGGCGGCTTCCTGCTGCGCGACCCCGCCCGCGCGGCGCGGGTGGTCCGGGCCGCCGTCGACGCGGGGGCCGAGCACGGCACGCCGGTGTCGGTCAAGATGCGCGTGGGCCCCTCCTGGGACCGCCCCACCTTCCTCGACGTGGGCCGGGAGGCGGAGGCGGCCGGCGCGGCGTGGTGCACCCTGCACGGCCGCACCGTCGACCAGGGCTACCGGGGCGAGGCGGACTGGAGCACCATCGCCGCCCTCGTGGACGCCCTGTCGGTGCCGGTGGTGGGCAACGGCGACCTGCGCGGCCCCGACGACGTGCTGCGGATGCGTGACGAGACCGGCTGCCACGGTTTCTTCATCGCCCGCGCCGCCATGCACGACCCCACCGTCTTCCGGCGCATGCGGCAGGCCCTCGACGGCGCCCCCGTCTCCGCGCCGCCGCAGCTCGCCGCCCGCGTCGCGGCGCTGCGGACGTACCTGGAGCGGGCGGGGGCGTCCGACGCCGTCCACCCCGCCGTCCTGAAGCGGCAGGCGACGCGGTTCGTCAGCGGCGCCCCCGGCGCCAAGGCCGTGCGGCAGCGGTTGCAGTCCGCCGGGAGCGTGCCGGAGCTGTTGGTGGCGCTGGAGGGGTTCGGGGCCCCGGACGCGCCCGGCTCACTCGAAGTTGCGGCGGCGGACGACGAGTAGGCTCATCGCGACGAAGAAGGCGGTGTGGGCCAGCAGGGCCCCGACGGACGCAGCGACGTTGACGTCCCCGCCACCCCCGAAGAGGCCACCGAGCCCCCCGCTTTCGTCGGGCACCAGCACGGCGCTGGCGCTGCGCATCGTCTCGCCGGGGCTGAGGTACTGGCTCCAGCCCGTCCCCGCCTCCTCCGCCGACATCGTGAAGGCGTCCAAGCCGAAGCGGGCCATGGCGATGAGGAAGTCCAGGTTGGCCAGCAGGGGAAACAGGATGATCCAGCTCACGATGGCCAGGAGCATGGCGGCGACGCTGCTGCGCGTCAGGGTGCTGAAGAACAGTGCCACGGCGGAGAACGCCAGGACGCCCAGGACGATGACGCCGGTGGCGAGCAGGAAGTCGCCGACGGCCGCCGCGTCGGGGGCACCGAAGAGCATCGAGACGAGGGCGTAGTCCAGCACCAGGAGCGCGGCGACGAAGACGGCGACGGTGCCGGCGATGCCGACGAACTTGCCCACCACGAACGCCTCGCGGCTGACGGGCTTGGACAGCAGCAGGAAGATGGTGCGGCTCTGCCACTCGCTGCACACGGCGTCGGAGGTCAGCAGCAGCGGCAGGAGCTGGATGAAGAAGTAGCCGGAGAGCAGCAGGAAGCCGGAGAGGAAGAACAGCAGGACCGCGTTGGGGATGCTCGCCTCCGCGCCGAAGAGGTCCCGGACCCCGTCCACGCCCAGGAAGGAGACGGGGACGACGACGGTCAGCAGGGCCATGGTCAGGACGAGGGCGATGCCGACGCCCAGCAGGCGCTTGGTGCGCAGGAGTTGCAGGAACTCCTTGCGGGCGACCTCGTAGGTGGCGGAGACGAAGCTCACGCGGCCACCTCCGGGGCGGCCGCGTGGCCGGTCAGTCGCAGTAACCCCGACTCCAGGCTGGCCTGGGCGGCCTCGACGCTGCGGATGCGCGCTCCGGCGCCGACGAGGGCGGCCACGGCGTCGGGAACGCGCTCCTCGTCGAGGGTGAAGGAGGCGACGGTGCCGTCGAGCCGGACGTCGGTGGCGCCGACGCGCACGAGGGCGTTGTGCTGGTTCCGGTCGGGCCGCTCCAGGTGGACGCGGACGGTGGCGCCGCCGGCCTGCCGGCGCAGGTCGTCGACGGGGGCGACGGCGCGCAGGGTGCCCTCGTGGAGGATGGCGACGCGCTTGCAGACCTGCTCCACCTCGTGCAGGAGGTGGCTGTTGAGGAAGACCGTGGTGCCGTCGCGGGCGAGGCCCTTGATCAGCCGACGCAGGTCGTGGGCGCCGCGGGGGTCGAGGCCGTTGGTGGGCTCGTCGAAGAAGATGATGCGGGGCTTGTGCAGGATGGCCTGGCCGATGCAGATGCGCTGCTTCATGCCGTGGCTGTAGCCCTTGACGCGGCGGTCGGCGCGGTCGCTCATCTCCACCAGTTCCAGCACCTCCTCGATGCGGGCGCTGCGCGCCTCCCGCGGGTTGCCGGCGAGGCGGCCGTAGAAGTCGAGGTGCTGGCGTCCGGTGAGGTTGCTGTAGAAGTCGTACTGGTCAGGCACGAGGCCGACGTGCCGGGCGGTGCCGGGCGGGTCGGCCAGGGCGTCGCCGCCGAACATGCGCACCGCGCCGCCGTCGGGCCGCACGAAGCCGGTGACGCACTTGGTGAAGGTGGTCTTGCCGGCGCCGTTGGGGCCCAGGAACCCGAACACCTCGCCCGCCTCGAC
>JANQNI010000301.1 GCA_028289805.1 Thermoplasmatota archaeon
TTCAGCGGACTCGTCCAGAACCTCGAACCCGAGGTCGTCGGACCCCTAACCCTCATCGCCGACTCCGTGGACCGCGTGCGCGGCTACGCCATCGACATCGCGGAGATCGCGATGAACCAGACGTTCCAGAAAGCTGCGGTCAGTTCCTGACCTTGCTTCCTGGACGAGGGCTGCCCCGCTTCGCCCCCGGACCTGCCCCCGGAGTCTACAACACCCCCTGCCTCGGCTGCGCCTCCTCGTCCCCGAACACCAATCCCCCGTCGGCGGCGTACTTGGCGTAGGTCGGGAACGGGAAGAGGGGGGAGATGCGGATGACGTCGTGGAAGCTGCGGCGGGGCCGCACGCGCTCGGGCACCATGCTGGGCGGCAGGACGGCGTAGGGGCTCGACCAGCCCCGCAGGCGTCGGAGGTTCTCCTCCAGGTGGTGGACCTGCCAGCGTCGGTCCTGGTCTTCCTCGGAGAGTCGGAAGCGGTGGCTGGCCTGGTGGCAGCGGGCGCAGAGGGTGTAGAGGTTGTCCCAGCGGTAGCTGAACGTCACGGCGCGGTGTTCGGCGGCGGCGCGCACGAACGCCTTGGCGTCGGTGATGTGGGCGACGTGGAGTTCGACGCCCGCCCTGCCCTTGCCGGAGGCGCCGCAGTTGCGGCACCGGTGGCGGTCCCGTTCCAGGATGACGGGGCGCCACCTGGCCTGCAGCGGCGCGCGGTATTTCTGGTACGGTTCCGGGGCGCGGCGGTGGTCGCGTCGTTCGCGTCGACGGGAGGGCTCCGGCACACCGACCCACTGCGCCGGAAGGCAGTTGGGCGTGCTGTGGGGGTGGGTGAAGGCACGGGGCCGTCCAGTTCGCCGCTTCGGCCTCTTCGTCGCCAGTCGGCCTTCGGCCGACTCGCTCCGCGACCGCCTCTTCTCCGACTACGAGGCCGCCACGGCGGCCTCTTCGTCTCCAAAGAGCCGGTCGACCATCCACTGCGGTTCGAACGGCTCCAGGTCGCCGTAGTCCTGCCCGACGCCGACGAACAGCAGGGGCTTGTTGACGGTGTAGGCCACGGACAGGGCCGCGCCGCCCTTGGCGTCCACGTCGACCTTGGTGAGGATGGCGCCGTCGATGTCGACGACCTGGTCGAACTTGCGCGCCTGCTCCACGGCGTCGTTGCCGGCCAGGGAGTCGCCGACGAAGACGACGAGGTCGGGGTTGGCGACGCGGCGAATTTTGTCCATCTCGTCCATCAGGTTCGTGTTGGTCTGCATCCGGCCGGCGGTGTCCAGCAGGACCACGTCCTTGTGGCGGGCCTTGGCGTGCTCGACGGCGTCGTAGGCGACGGCGGCGGGGTCGGCGCCGTCGCTGTGCTTGATGACCTTCACGCCGAGCTTGTCAGCGTGCTGGGTGAGTTGGGCGATGGCGCCGGCGCGGAACGTGTCCCCGGCGGCCAGCACGGGGCTGAGGCCCTGGCTCTTGAGGCGGTGGGCGATGCGGGCGATGCTGGTGGTCTTGCCGGTGCCGTTGACGCCGACGAACATCACCACGACGGGCTTCTTGCCCTCGGCCAGCTTGGCGCGCACGGACTGGTCGAAGTCGGTGCGGCCGACGGTCA
>JANQNI010000325.1 GCA_028289805.1 Thermoplasmatota archaeon
TGGTGCCCTGTGCATCGCCCTCCGGGACCGGCTCGGGTTCGGCCCCGCCAACGCCGGTGTCCCGGGCGGGCTCGGCGGAGGGCTCCGCCGCAGACCCGCCGGCGCTCCCGCCCGCGCTCCACAGGTCGGGGTCGAACTCCCGCACGGCGGGCTCGTCGACCGCGGTGCGTAGGACGAGGCTCGTGTGGTCGGTGACGAAGCCGTACTCCATGGCGAGGCCGACGATGACGGCCTTCCACTCGGGGCGTTCGCCCTCCGCGTCGATGGGGGCCTCGGGGTGGCGGATGGTCGCGGCCGCCACGAGGCGGGGCAGCCAGGGGGCGTCCTCGTCGTGCACGGGTTCGCTGAAGGCGTAGGCGCGGGGGCCGTCGCTGGCGCGGCCGGTGACGGTTCCAGAGAGGGCGTCCACGTCGCGGTAGGTTCCCACGAGGAGCAACTCGCTGCCTGCAAACAGCACGGGGGCGCCGGTCTGGTAGGCCGTGACGTCCCCGTCGTAGGTGACGGCCACGTCCTCCAGGACGGGCGTGGTCAGGGCCGCCATGAAGGTGCGCAGGTCCACCTCGGCGCCGGCGCCGCTGGCGACGAGTTGGGCGGTGCCGCCGTGCTGGTTGGCAAGCGCGCTGACGAGGCCCCAGTCGGCGTCTTCCCCGAAGGCGAGGCCGAACAGGCGCACGTCGTCGCGGTAGGCGGCGGTCCGGGCAAGCAGGGCGTCGCGGTCGGTTTCGCCGACGGTGGCCTGGCCGTCCGTGAGGAACACCAGGATGCGGCTTCGCTCGGGGTCGGTTCCTTGCAGGGCGTTCCAGCCGACGGCGAGGCCGTCGTCGATGTTGGTGCCCCCGTGGGCCAGCATGCCCATCACCTCGCCGACGGCCTGGGTGCGGTTGGTGGCGTCGGCGGGTCGCAGGCCGCCCCAGCGCGCGTCGGCCATGCTGTCGAAGGGCACCAGCGCGAGGCGGTCGTCGGCGTCGAGCAGGGAGACCACCTGGCTGGCGGCGTCGCGCAACTGGTCCATCTTCTGGCCGCTCATGGAGCCGCTCGTGTCGAGCACGAGGGCGAGGTCCAGCGGGAGGCTGTCGCCGTCGGCGGGTGCGCGGAAGCGGTGGGCGAAGTGGCCCGACACGGCGTCGCCGTGGACGACGAGGCTGCCGCCGTCGGGGGTGGGCGGCAGGCCGTAGTGGACGACGAACGGGGTGCTGGCGTCGTCGGGGCGGGGACCGACCTGGTGTTGGAGGCGGTATCCGTCCGGGAGTTCCTGGACGGGGGCGCCGGGCGTGCTCCAGGCGTTCGTGACGCCGTCGGTGTGGTGGATGCGCACGTCGAAGGCGGCGCCCAGGTCCTCGCCGAAGCCGCTGACGGGGGCCTCCAGGGGGAGGTGGAACACGTCGGCGTCGGCCGACAGCAGCACCTCGTAGGTCAGCGTGGCGCGGACGCTCTGGAACTCGGCGACGTTGACGAGGAAGGCGTAGCGTTGGGTGCCGCGCGTCTTCTCCACCAGGGCCGCCGTGTGCTCCTGGGCCTTCTCGTCCTCGTACTGGTCGCGGGCCGTCTCGCGGTCCTCCACCTCGGCGACCCACAACTGTCCGTCACGCTCGACGGTGAGGCCGCTGACGAAGGCCCCCTCCGGGACGAGGACCTGGAACGGGAACTCGGGGTCGGGGCCGCGGTTGCCGATGTCGGCGACGACCGAGACGACGGCGTAGTTGTCGTGGACCTCGGCCTCGACGGTGGTGTAGACGGTCCAGACGCTCCCCTGGGCCATGGCGGGGGCGGGCAGGAGCGTGGCAAGCAAGAACAAGGCTGGCAGGGTCGCCGCAGCGTGGGCCACGGCGCGTCTTCGGCGCATGGACCCCAAAGAATGACAAGAGAGGGATAAAGGACACCGGACGTTCGTCGAAAGGTTCGAGGGGCCAGGGCGAGGTATGCAAGGGACCGCCACCGCGTCGTGGGACGCAGCGGACGCCTAGATAGATCGTGGAAAATTCACGAAATCCCTATATTCAGAAAGGCTTAGCCTGGAGGTTCTCCCCACAATCCGACCATATTCGAGGATTTGCCAAGAGTTTTCTTTTATGGGAGGCATGGCTTGCACATAAGGCATGGAAAAATCCATTCAAATTCGAGCCCTAATGCTCGCAACCACGATGACCCTGATTTCGCTCGCAGGATCCCTGGAACTCCCAGGGGCCCAGGCGACGACCGCCTCTGGTTCGATTACCTGCCCCGCATCGAGCCCAGACACCGGCATCTTCTACATCCCATGGGTCAAGATCGAGGAAGCCATCTTCCCAGACACCATCACCCTCGTCTGCGGAACGTCGGCTGCGGCATGCAGCGCCCCAGGACACGGCGGGTGTGAGGCCCCCGGCCCCGACCCCACCGGCCCCGTCGAGGTCGAAGGCACTTGCACATACGGCCCCGACTCGACGGGAGCATCGTGCTACTTCCAGCAAATCAAGTGCGACGACACAGGCTGTATCCCTTGCGACCCTAGTTGCGACCGAATCCTGGCCACGCTACAGAAGCTCATTTCTGATGACGTTAAACTGGGAACCGTGGTCGCATGAAGGCCGTGGCCCTGATTCCACTAGCCCTCCTGCTCGTGCCTGGTGCCGCCGCACAAGACATCATCACCCTACCCGGCCCCCTAGAGGCAGCTCTCGAGGAACATGGAGAACCCGTCTGGAGTGCGGGGGACGCGCTTCTGATAGACACTGTCGACCCCCTGCTCGTCGACCACGTCTACCCCCGCACGGAGCACGTTGAGGACGAAGCAGGCTACGAGGAGACCGCATTCGCGGCATTCCAATACTGCATGCACCAGGCCGAGGATTGGAAGGCCCAGCAGGAGTGTTACGCCTTGCGGGCCGGCATGAGTGCCGGATGCGCGGGCATCCCGTTCTTCGCCTGGCAGGCCAAGCTGGCGTGCATGGCAGTGTCTTGAACCCATGAGCAAGGCCCCCATCCTCACCCTCTTCCTCCTTACCCACCACCTCAGTGCAGGCGCCCTGCCGGACCCCACCAACGAGGCGTCGGCGGAAGCGTTCGTAGCCCACGTGGACGACCTCGCTGCGTTCGTGTCTGGACTGGAACGGCTGCACATCCAGACACACATGATTCTTCCCTCCCTCTCCATGGTCGCCTTCGAGTCCGACCGACCGCTACCTGAGGAACTGACACAGCACATTCTCGGCATCCGAATCGACGAACCCCTACGGTTCTCGGATGCCCCCAGCCACCCGACCCACGCCGAACGCCTGACGAGCCCCCAGACCACTGCCCCCGCAAGCCCCCCCAGCGCCGGGCCCGGTGTAGTCCTCATC
>JANQNI010000326.1 GCA_028289805.1 Thermoplasmatota archaeon
CGGTGCCCTGGTTGGCGACGGTGACCTCGATGCCGGTGGGCGTCTGCCGGACGTCGCTGACGACGAGGTCGGGGCGGGCCGGCGGCGGGCCGCCGAGGCGGTAGACGATGCCGGTCTCGGAGGCCAGCAGGGTGTTGTTGCCGCTGACGAGGGGACCGGTCTTGACGGGGGAGCCGGCCTCGAAGCGGGAGAGGAGGGTGCCGTTGGTAGCGCTGAACCAGTGGACGAAGCCGTCGTCGCTGCCCACCACCACGACGCCGTTGGCGACCGCGGGGTCGCTGAGGACGGGGCCGTCGGTGGCGGCGCTCCACAGCAGGCCGCCCGCCGCGGCGTCGTAGGCGTAGACGTTGCCGTTGTTGGCACCGAAGAAGACGCGGTCGGCGGCCAGGGCGGGGCGGGAGTGGATTTTGGTCTGGGTCACGCTGCCGGCGACGACGGTGCTCCAGACGGGGGCGTTGATGGTGCCGTGGCAGGCGTTGCCGCCGGCGCCGCCGGGCAGCAGGGGCAGGGCGCGGATGGTCTCGTCGTAGCCGGCCACCAGCACGCGGTCGCGCGCCACGTCCACGACGGGGTCGGCCAGCACGATGTCACCGGTGCGGTAGATCCACTGCGGCGTCGTGGTGCCGTCGGGCTCGCCCATCTCGTCGACGGCGTAGACGTGGTGGTTCATGGCACCGAAGACGACGACGCCCCCGTGCACGGCGGCGGCGGTGCGCACCGGCTTGGCGGGGTGGAAGTCGCCCTCGCAGACGCCGGAGACCGTGGCATTGCCGGCCTGGAAGCCTGTCTGGACGGTGGTGACGTCGAAGCGCCACAGTTCGTCCAGGGTCGTGGCGGTGAAGGCGACCATCTCGCCCGCTTCCGTTCCGAGGAAGATCTTGCCCTCGTGGAATGTGATGGGGGCGCGCGTGGCACCGACGGACGCCGCCTCCAGCACCGCGCCAGTGTCAGCATCCAGCGCGACGAGGGTGCCGGCGGTGTCGGCGACGAAGACGCGGCCCAGGGCGACGGTGGGCGTGCTGCTGATGCGGCTCGCCATCTCGTGACGCCACGCCTCCTTGCCCGTCACGGCGTCGAGGGCCACCACGGCCCCCGACCAGTCGGCCACCACGACCTTGTCCTCCGCCAGGACGGGGCTGGCGTCCAGGAAGGAACTCTCGCCGAGGCTGGCGCTCCACCACACCTCCTCGAAGGGGGCGTAGCGGGTGGCGGTGTGCGTGGCGTCCAGGAGGCCAGGGTCGTCCGTGAGGGCGCCCGTCTGCGCCGTGACGGAGCCGGCAAGCAGCGCCAGCAGAAACAGGACGGCGGCGGTCCTGCCGGGGGTCCGTGCCAGGCCCCTGCGGGGACCCGTGCGCGCACGCATGGAACGTATGGTGCCTCCTCCCCCTTCTTGAAGGGGCGCGCGGGGGGGAAGTCCCCTTCCCCCCTTGGGGCGTGAGGGACCGAGGCCGGGCGTTCCGCCTACGCGTCCAGTTCCTCGACCAGCAGACCGCCCTTGGCCAGCAACCGGAACGTGATGCTGGGCAGCGCGTCGCCGTGGCGACGCGCCCGGCGGAGTTCCGTCGCCATCGCCTCGACGCCACGGCGCAGGGTGGCGGGGACGTGGACCAGCTCGTCGCCCAGCAGCACGTCGAGCCGGTGCGGGTCGGTGCAGGGGGCGACGCGGGCCTGGTCCGAGAACACGCTGCGCGCCAGGTGCCGCAGCCGGGCGTGGGGAAGGCGAGTCTCCTCGTCTCCCAGGCACACCTCGATGCGTTCGACGGGGGCGGGCCAGTCGGGGAGCATCGCCCCAATACCCCCCTGGACCCCACATATACCCTCGGGAACGGAACCGAACTGTCGAGTTCCGCGTCCGCCAGCGGCCGGGGCGGGGAGGGAAGGGCCAAAGAACCCGCATCCCTGCGCGCCGCCATGGCCATCCTTGGCGTGGACCAGGTCGCCGTCGCCGTCGAGAGCCTCGACGACGCCAGCCGCATCTACGAGGACCTCCTCGGGCTGCGGGCGGAGCACGACGAGACGGTGGAGGACCAGGGCGTCACGACGCGCTTCTTCCCCGTCGCCGACACCATGACCGTCGTGGAGGCGCTGCTGCCGACGGGGCCCGACACCCC
>JANQNI010000362.1 GCA_028289805.1 Thermoplasmatota archaeon
CGTCGCCGTCGTGGGCGCCGGGGCCGGCATGAGCCAGGCGCAGGAGGGGCGCATCGGGGAGCTGTTCGTCCCCGACGACCTGCCCGCCCTGGAGACCCAGCGCCAGATCGAGGCGATTTGGGGCGAGACGGAGGGGAGCTTCCTGCTGTACCTCGCGGACGACCCCACCGACCCGGACCTGCTGCGCGCCGTGGCCCGCGACGTCGAGGCGGCACGGTCCCTGGAGGGGGCGCTGGGGGCCCAGGGGCTGCCCACGGTCCTGGAGGCCCGCATGGGCGACCTGGACGAGGTGCCCGACGTGCAGTTGCGCGCCGCCGCCGAGGGGTTGCAGGGCACGCCCGCCGCCCGCCCGTTCCTGGCCGACGACGCCCTCCTGGTGCGCGTCACCCTGGAGCCCGTCGACGACATCCCCGCCATGACGGCCGCCCTGGACGCCGTTCGTGACGACAGCCGCGCCGACGCCGACGTGCGCAGCGCGGGCGTCCTGTACGTGGAGCAGTACCAGAACGAGAACGCCGGCGGCGACGTGGCGTTCCTGATGCCCCTGAGCCTCGGCGTCATCCTCGTCTTCCTCTCCGTGCTGTTCCGGCGCGCCCAGGACGTGGCCGCCCCCGTGCTGACCGTGCTGCTGAGCATCGTCATGGCCTACGGCACGGTCGCCTGGACCGGCATGCCCCTGGCGCCGCCCAGCTTCATCGTCATGCCCCTGCTGCTGGGCCTCGGCGTCGACTACATGCTCCACATCGTCTACGCCTACCGGGAAGAGCCCACGAGCAAGGTCGTCTCGCGGCGCTTCCGCGGCGTCGGCCGCCACGTCGGCTACCCCGTCTTCTTCACCGCCGTCACCACCCTCATCGGCTTCGGCTCCTTCCTGGCCAGCAACATCCCCCAGATTCGCACCTGGGGCCTCCTGATCGGCAGCGGCGCCCTGTACGCCTTCCTGCTCGGCTTCTTCTTCCTGCCCGCCGTCTACCGGCTGCGGCGCAAGCCCCGCAAGGCGCGCAGCCTCCCCCTCGAGGGCCTCATGGGGCGCATCACGGATGTGGTCATGGGCCACCGCAAGACCGTGCTGGCGCTGGTGCTGCTGGCCACGGGCGGCCTCGGCGTCGCCGCCGCCAACGTCAGCGTCGAGGACACCGTCGAGTTCGAGCCCGACGGCGACGCGCCCGCCGTGGCTGACCTCAACGAGGTCCAGGACCGCTTCGGCGGCCAGAGCATCTCCCTGTTCCTGCTGCCCGCCGGCGCCGACCGCGCGGCGCTGGCCGCCTTCGAGACCGCCCTCGACGAGCACGCGCTGAGCGGCTTCGTCGACGGCCCCGTCCACCGCCTCCAGCGCACCGCCGACCCCGACGGACCCCTCGTCGGGCCCGCCACCGAGGGCGTGGCCACCGCCGACTGGTGGCTCGTCACGGTCGGCTACCGCTTCGAGGACCGCGGCGCGGCCCTGGCCGCATTCGAGGAACTGGCCGCCGCGTCCGGCCTGGACGCCAGCCTCACGGGCCAGGACGTGCTGCAGCGGGAGAGCGAGGAGGTCTTCCTCGACAGCCTGCTGCGCAGCACCCTCGTCGCCCTCGGGCTCGTCATCCTGCTGCTTCTGGTGGTGTTTCGCAACCCCGTGCTGGCCGGCCTCGCCTTCCTGCCCCTCGTGGTGACCATCGGGTGGCAACTGGGCCTCCAGACCCTCACCGGCATCCCCATCAACCCCATCACCGGCGTCATGACGGCGATGATCCTCGGCGTGGGCGTGGACTTCAGCCTGCACATCATGTCCCACTTCCGCGACGCGCGGAGGGCCGGGACGCCGAGCCTGGAGGCCGCCACCGCAGCCATGCGCAGCGTCGGACGCCCCATCCTCGCCGCCAGCCTCACGACGGTGTTCGCCTTCAGCGTCCTCGCCTTCAGCAGCATGGTCCCGCTGCAGCAGTTCGGTGTCGTCGCCGCCATCGTCGTCTCCTGCGCGTTCATCGTCAGCCTGACGCTGCTGCCCGTCCTGGCCAGCTTCCTGCCCGACGCCAAGCCCGTCGCGCGCCGGGAGCCCGTGGCGACCACGGCGGCCACGGACGTCCGGGCGACGCCGGCGCCGGTGCGGCCCCGCTTCCGCGACCCCGCCGTCCAGGCGTGGTTCCAGGAGGCGCACGCCGACGGACGGCCCGCCTAGTCCATGGTGACGCGGTAGGCGCCCGTCTCCACCTGCTCCGTCTTGAAGTCCAGGTCCTCCAGGACCAGGCGGAGCTGGCGGCTCTTGGCGAAGCCGAAGTCCTCCCGCTTCTGGCCCGCCTCCGCCAGGAGCGTGCCGACGCGGTTGACGCTGACCCAACCCCCCTTGTGCTCCTGGCGGCCGCGCAGGTCGTTGATGGCGCGGCGCACGTGGCGGGCGAAGGCGCGCTGCTCGTCCGTCAGGCCCTTCGCGCGGGGCTTCCGCGCGGTCTTGGGCGCAGCCTTGGGCTTGGAGGCCGCCGCGGCCTTGGGCCGGGCCGACGGCGCCGGAGCCTCCTTCTTGGCCCCCTCCCGCGCCGCCGGTGCGGGCCGGGCCTTCGCCCCGCCGCGGCCCAGCGCCGCCACCTCCTTGGGGCCGACCCACTCCACGTGGGCGCCGGAGCGCCGGAGGCGGGCCACGAGGGGCGTGAAGTCCGTGTCCCCGCTGACGACGCAGAAGGCGCGGTACTGGAGGCCGTGCAGCAGGTCCATCGCCTCCACGGCCAACTCGATGTCGGAGGCGTTCTTGCCCACGGCCACGGGGTCCCGTTGCAGGCAGCGGAAGCCGTGCGCGTCGCTGAAGGCGCGCCACTCCTTCTGGTCGCGGGTGCTGCGCCAGTTGCGGATGACCGTGCGCTGGCTGACGGTCCAGTCCTGCTCCAGCCGCTCCAGCAACTCGGCGAGGCCGGTGGGGGGCAGTTGGTCGCCGTCGACGAGCAGCGCCAGGTCGGGCTTCATGGCACGCCCATCGGCGCCGCCCACATGACCTCGTCGGACCGCGCGGGGCGCCACGCTCATCCGCGCGGGGACCATGGGGCACCGTGGACGCCGGAGCCGACCCCATCGCCTACGAGGACTTCGAGCGCGTCGACGTGCGCGTGGGCCGCGTCGTCGCCGCGCGGCCGTTTCCAGAAGCCCGCACGCCCGCCTACGTGCTGGAGGTGGACCTGGGCCCCCTCGGCGTGCGGCGAAGCGCGGGGCGGTTCACGCGCCACTACGCCCCCGACGACCTGGTGGGCCGGCAGGTCCTCTGCGTCGTCAACCTCCCCGCCAAGCAGGTCGGGCCGCGCCGCTCGGAGGTGCTCGTGCTGGGCGTCCCCGACGGCCGGGAGGACGGGGGCGTCGTCCTGGTCCAGCCGGAACGGGACGTGCCCCTGGGCGCTCGGCTGTTCTGACAGAATCCCCAATCGCCCTACAGCATCGCTTCCAGGCGGCGCACGCGCTCCTCGGTGCGGGGGTGGGTGCGGAACAGGCCCGAGAGCCCGCCGCCGCGGAACGGGTTGACGATGAACAGGCTCGCCGTCGTCGGGTTGGCGTGCTGCTCCGTCAGGGGGGCGCGCTTGGCGACGTTCTCCATCTTCTGCAGCGCCCGCGCCAGCGCCCACGGCTTGCCGGAAATCTCGGCGCCGACGCGGTCGGCCTCGAACTCGCGGCTGCGGCTGATGGCGAGTTGGATGATGATGGCCGCCACGGGGGCCAGGAGCATGAAGGCGAAGCCGATGGCCAGCGTCGCCGGGTTGCGGTTGTCGCCGCCCCCGAACAGGGCGTTCCAGAACAGCATCCGCGCCGCGAACGTGATGGCGCCGGCCACCGTCGCCGCGACGGTCATGATGAGCATGTCGCGGTTGCGCACGTGGGCGACCTCGTGGGCCATGACGCCCTCCAACTCCTCGTCGTCGAGCATCTGGAGGATGCCCTGGGTGGCGGCGACGACGGCGTGCTTGGGGCTGCGGCCGGTGGCGAAGGCGTTGGGGACGTTCATCGGGATGACGGCCACCTTCGGCATGGGCAGGTCGGCCTTCAGGGCGACGCGCTCGACGATGGCGTAGAGGCGGGGCGCCTCCTCCCGCGTGACGATCTTGGCCTTGTAGGACCACAAGACGATCTTGTGGCTGAAGAAGTACGAGCCGACGTTCAGCACGGCGGCCAGCACGCCGAAGAGGACCATGGCGCCGACGGGGTCACCGCCCATCACGCCGTAGCCGGCGATGACGTACCCGGCAACCATGAACAGGCCCGTCAGGAAGCCGAAGAGGGCCAGGGTGCGCAGCGTTCCGAACACGCACCCGCGTTGCCCTGCCACTACATGAGCCGTTTGCTGGGGGCGGTGGACCCGTCAGCGTCCGACGTCCGGGCCGGGCGGGCCCGACGGGAGGCCGGCGAAGGCCAACGGCCAAGAGGTCCACGCCGGTGCCCCACCATGGCCGACGTCCCGAGCAGGGAGGAGCTGCGCGAACGCCTCGACCCGTTGCAGTACCACGTCACGCAGGAGGGCGGCACCGAGTACGCCGGCACGGGCAAGTACAACAAGCACAAGGAGCCGGGGACGTACGTCTGCATCTGCTGCGGCGCCGAGCTGTTCGCCAGCGACGAGAAGTACGACAGCGGCAGCGGCTGGCCGAGCTACTGGCAGCCGGCCGAGGACGCCGCCGTGCGCATCCAGCGCGACGAGAGCCACTCCATGGTGCGGGAGGAGGTGCGCTGCGCCCGCTGCGACGCCCACCTCGGGCACCGGTTCGACGACGGCCCCCCACCGACGGGGCAGCGGTACTGCATCAACTCGGCGGCGCTGGACTTCCGTCCAGCCCCGCCAACTTGATGCCCACGGGCCGCCCCTCACAGGCACGAGGGGGACGAGGCCAGCGCCCACGGGGGGTCGCCGAGGGCGAGGGCGCGATACGCATCCTGGAAGTCCGCGATGGCCTCGTTGCTTGAGGTCCCCGGCGGCCAGTCCGCCTCGAACGTCCCGGAAGCCCCCTTGGCGACCAGGCGGACCACACCGTCGGTCGCCGCAGCCGCGTCGAAGGAGAAGGACGCGCCCCAGCCGCCCTGCGAGACCACGCGCGTCGGCATCCCCAGGCTCAGGTGCTGGAGGACCCGGTCGGCCACGGCGGCGTCGTGCGGGATGCGGACTTGGTACCTCCACGGCAACTGCGCGGGGTCCCGACCGTCCGTGTACCCTGGGTGGACGCTGCCGTTTCCAAGGAGGCCCTCGACCCACGCGCTGCGGGGTGCGTCGTCGGTGTCGGTCACCTCGGCCAGGAACGCGTGCAGGGCATCCCGGTGCTCCTCGCCGCGCGGTCCGCCCTGGGTCTCCAGCCGGAGGAGTCCGTCCGCGTGGAGGGCGATGGTGGCCCGCCCCGGGGAAGCGTCGCGGTAGAGGACGCGGACGGAGGCGTTCCAGTCCGCGACGCGAAGGTCGTCGACGGAGAACCCACTCGGGCGCGGGGTGAACGTGACGTTCCACCCCTCGGCGTCGACGCGGCGGAGGCGGTCGACGAGGCCGGGCTCGGCCCACTGGACGGTGTCGGGGGCGCTGTCCGAGCAGGAGGGGTGTTCCTGCTCCGGTGCGTGCGGTCCAAGGCCGTCCGGGGCGTGGGGCGTCCCGGCGCAGCCGGCAAGCAGCAGCAGGGCGAGGGGCGTCAAGCGAACAAGCATGGCGGGGAGCCTACACCGGCTGCAAAGGCTGTTTCGATCCCCTGCCGATGCGCCGGGGTTCGCGCGGTCAGACGCCCATGATGAACGCGAATGCGATGTACGTGGCCAGGATCATGATGAAGGCGTGCCGGAGGCCGAGCAGGCCCTTGCCGCTGCCCATGAGGCCCGCCATCATGCCGTTGCCGATGGCTTGAACGGCGGCGGCGCTGAAGTAGAAGGTGCGGTATTGCTCCAGGGTGACGCCGGTGAGGCTGAGGCCCACGTCGCCGAGGCTGCTCTGGGCGCTGGCCTGGCCGGCGGAGAGGATTTGGGGCACGAAGCGGTCGTAGAGGACGCCGACGACGAAGAGGAAGACGAAGAACGTCACGTAGATGACGGTGGTGTAGACGCTCATGCTGAGGTGGCGCTGCCGCTCCAGGGTCTTCAGTTCACGCGCGTCGCGGGCGGCGGCCAGCAGGATGTCCGTGGTGCTGCCACCGCTGCGGCCCGCCTCCAGGATGAGGCTGATGGTGCGCTGGGCCAGGGGGGTGTTGACGCGTTCGGCGAAGCGCGCGAAGGCCTCCTCGAAGCTGACGTTCCAGCTCAGCTGGTCGCTCATCTTCTTCACCTCGGGCGTCAGGGAGCCGTACTGGCCGCGGGCGGCGACGTGGACGCTCTGGACGAGGGTGAGTCCGCCCTTGTGGCTGCTGGCGAGGTCACGCAGGAAGTCGGGGAAGCGCTGCTCCATGTCCCGGATGCGCTTGTGCTTGTGGGCGGCGTAGAACCCGTAGGGGCCGACCGCGCCCATCAGGGCGAAGGCGGCGAGGTCGAGCCAGCGGTGCTGGGGGAGGCCGAAGACGTGGGTGTCCCGGAAGAGCAGGAAGGCGCTGGCGCCCAGAAACAGCGTGACGACGGCGCTCAGGGCGACGAGGACCAGTTCCTGCTGCTTCTCGCGCGGCGTCTTGGTGTGGTAGAGGACGATGCGGTCCTCCTGCCGCGCGATGACGAGGCTCATGGAGAGGCCGGCGACGGCGGCGAAGACGATGAGCAGCAGGACGAGGAGGATGGAGCGGTTGGTGGTGACCTGCTGCAGGGCCCCGACGGCGCCGGCGCCGAAGAGGATCATCAACATCAGGAAGACGAAGAGGAGGGTGAAGGCCACCAGCGTCGGCATGACGACGCTCTTCTGGCGGCTGGCGTAGTCGCGGCCCAGGTAGGCGCTCTGCTCGTCGCTGACGAGGACGTACAGGGTCGGCAGGCCGCGCGCGACCATGGTGACGGCGCCGACGAGGACGGTGGACGTCAGCAGCAGGACGATGGCGTCCCCCGGCTCCAGGGTGACGACGAGGCTCAGGGGCGTCGTGCGGTAGGCGAGGTAGACGCCGAGGGCGGAGAATGCGACGGCGGCCTGCAACGCCGTGAAGGTGATGATGCGGGTGCTGCCGCTGCGGTCGGCCTTGAGGTCGATGCGGAGGCTCTGGTAGTGGGCGTAGGCGGCGCTGCCGACGATGCCGAGCACGAGCACGCCGAGGGCGCGGTGGACGCCGATGACGTGGAGGCGGACGTCGATGACGCCCGTCCGGCTCAGCACGGCGGCGGCGAGGACGAGGGTGCCCAGGATCAGCAGGAGGTTCAGCAGGACGCTGCTGACCTTGACGCGGTTCCAGCGCCGCATGCGCTCGTATCGGGTGCCGCCGGTGGTGCGGGCGCCGAGGTGGTGGAAGTGCAGGACGGGGAACCCGAGGGTGATGCTGGTGGCGGTGGCGGCGACGCCGGCGGCGAGGACGGCGACGCCGGGGGGGAAGGACGTGTTGTTCCACGCGATGAAACCCACGCCGACGATGGTGGCGACGAGGCCGGCGACGAGGGTGACGACGAGGGCGTACTCCTGGTTCTTGCTGGGGATGGCCACGTCAGGCCTCCGGGGTGCTGACCTTGACAGTGACGGCGAAACCGGCGGTGGCCAGCGGCAGCATGAGCAGGATGAGCAGGTAGCCGGTGCTGAGCATGCTGCGGGGGTCGCCGCCGAAGCTGCTCATCACGGACAACAGCACGAGCAGGAACAGGGGCGCGGCGACGACCACGACGACGAAGCTCTCGGCCAGGACGCCGAGTCCGTCGAGGAAGCCCTCCTGCTGCTGCCGGTTGTCCTGGATGAACTGCTGCGCCTTGTTCATGAAGTAGGTCTTGAGGTCGCCGCCGGTGGTGAGGCTGGTGATGGCGCCCTGGAGGAAGTCCTGGAAGCGCGCGCTGGGACTGCGGGTGACGGCCTTGTTGAGGGCGGTGAGGACGTCGAGGCCCAGCAGGCTCATGTCGCGGTGGATCCAGGACGCCTCGTTGGCGACCTCGCCGTAGATGGGTTGCTCGCTGAGGCTGCGGAAGATGCGGTCGGGGGAGGCGCCGGCGGCACTCATGGTGGCGATGTAGTTGATGGCGTAGGGGAGCTTGGCGTCGATGTCGCGGGCGCGGCCGACGGCGCGGGCGTCGGGGAGGACGAGGTTGGAGAAGTAGACGAGGGCCGCAACGAGCCCCGGCATGGGAACGATGTAGAGGAAGAAGATGCCGGGGATGTCGACGGCGCGCAGGGCGACGGCGACGGCCAGCAGGAGGGCCACGAGGACGCTGATGGTGAACACCGCGGCCACGGTCAGGTAGATGGCCGCGAGGTACACGTCCGGCCGCTTGCCGATGTGGGCCTGCTGGAGGCTGAGTTGCAGGCGGGGGTTCTCGGCGGCGCGCTGCTGGGCGATGCCGCCGAACCAGCGGTAGGCGACGCGTTCGATGGGGCTCAGGCTCACGCCCGCGCCTCCGCGTCCGCCTCCGCGTCCTCCCCGGCGTCCGGCGCTTGGTCTGCGTCCTCTCCAGCGTCCGGCGCTTGGTCTGCGCCCTCTCCGGCGTCCGGCGCCTGCCCGTCCTCACCTTGCGCCGGCTCCGGCGACGCGGGTGGCTCCGATGGCGCCGGCTCCGGTGGCATCGGCTCTGGCGATTCCGGCACGGCGGAGGGCGAACCAGCGGCATCCGGAGCCGCTTCGACCTCGGCGGGCGGCATGCTCTCCTTCACCACGCCGCCGCTGGTGCCGATGCGCTCCGGCTCGATGCCGGCGGGCAGGGGCTTGGTGCCGTCGTCGAGGCTGTGGGGCGCCCAGGCGGGGGCGTGCGGGGTGCCGCCCTCGTCGATGCGTTGCAGGATGCGCTCGGGGCGGCGGTAGTATTCCCGCACGACGCGGGTGACCTCGCGGAAGTCGCGCACGTCGTGCTGGTGCAGCCAGTCGAGCACGCGGATGCGGTGGTCCCACTCGTCCTGGAGCCGCTTCTGGCTCCAGCCCTTCTTGATGCGGATCTGCTCGAAGACGCTGCTGTGCCCGGTGTAGACGTGCTTGTCCTGGTTGGGGTCCCAGTAGAACGTGGTGTTGGTCAGCAGGTCGTCCGTGTCCGGGTCGAAGCCGACGATCTCCACGACCTCCTTGACGCGGCGGGCCATCTTGTCCCCAATGCGTACCTGGGACTGGATGGCGACGGTGTCCAGGGTCTGGAGCATCATGCGGGGGACGTTGATGGGTTCGTTCTCCAACCGGTACACGGCGGACTTGACCGAGTCCGCGTGCATGGTGGAGTAGACGGCGTGGCCCGTCGCCATCGCCTGGAACAGCGTCAGTGCCTCGTGGCCGCGCACCTCACCGACCAGGAGGTACTCGGGGCGCTGGCGCAGGGCGGCCTCCAGGAGGCGGTACATGTCGATGGTGCCGGCCGTCTTGCCGCCGACGATCTCGCCGCCGAAGCCGCTGCGGGTGATGCCGGCGATCCAGTTCTCGTGCAGGAGGTTGATCTCCCGCGTGTCCTCGATGCTGACGATCTTCTTCTCCGGCGGGATGAACTGGCACACGGCGTTGAGCGAGGTGGTCTTCCCGGACGCCGTGCCGCCGGCGTAGATGAGGCTGCGGCCCTCCTCCATCAGGAACCAGAAGTAGGCGGCCATCTCGCTGCTCATGGTGCCCAGCCGGACCAGGTCCGGCGGCGTGAACGGCTCCTCGCGGAACTTGCGGATGGTGAAGCTGCTGCCGCGGCTCGTCACCTCGCGGCTCAGGGTCGCCTGCAGGCGGCTGCCGTCGGGGAGCGTCGCATCCAGCAGCGGGTCGGCGATGCTGATGTGCTTGCCGCTGCGCTGGGCGAGGCGGATGACGAAGCTGTCGATGTCCAGCTCCTCGTCGAACTGGACGTTCGTGCGCGTGGACTCCCGGTCGCGGTGGAAGACGTAGCACGGGATGCCGGGGCCGTCGCAGGAGATGTCCTCCAGGCCGGGGTCGCGCATCATCACGTCGATGGGACCGTAGCCCAGGAAGTCCCGCACCAGGAAGTAGACGATGCGCTCGGAGCTGATCTGGTCGACGAGGATGTCGTGGTCGACGATGGCGGTGCGCACCGCCTCGCGCAGGTAGTCCGTCCAGTCTCCGCCGCCGACGCGGCCGTCGAGGGTGCGCACGAGGGTGTCGCGCAGGAAGTCGAGGATCTTGCGCTCGTTCTCGGTCAGCTCCGGCTCGATGCCCTCGTACAGGTAGGAACTGGTGTCGGGGTCGTAGGAGATGCGGACGAAGGCGCGGCCCTCCTCGATGGTGTGGAACGCCACCTCCTCGTGGCCGGCCGGCAGGGGCGGGATCTCCGTGATGGGACGGTCCGGGTCGTAGCCCAGCTCCTCCGCCAGCATGGCCACGCGGTCCATGTGGCGGTCCATCAGGTTCTCGCGGCGCTCCTTGGTCCGGGACTCCTTGAGCATGTCCCGGGCCTTCTGCTTCAGCAGCAGCGCCTCCTCGCGGGCGGCGCGGCGCCGGGCCTTCTCCTCGCGGCGGGCGAGGCGCTCGATCGCCTTCGCGTCCTCCAGCTCGGGGGCGGGGCCGCCGGGGGCTGGCGCAGCCTCCGTGCCCGCAGGCTCCGTGCCCGCCGCATCTCGGGTCGCCTGGGCCCACTTCTCCTCGTCGGTGCGCTCCGGCTCCGGCGCGGGCTCCTGCGGCGTGTCCGGCTCCCCGACCGCCGCGGTGGAGCCGTTGGCCGGCCCATCCGGTCCCTCCCGGGCACGGTTGGATTCCTTGGGGACCTTGCGGGCCTTGGCGGTCCGTCCCTGGTTCTTCTTCTTTTGCTCGGGCATGGGATCACGCGTCCATGCGCACCTCTGCGGGCGCGCGGGGAGTTTCTGGGGAACATGAGGATGCAGCCCGGCCGCCCCGCCGGGGGCGTGCGACGGGTCCGCGGGCAGGCCGGGCAGCGGGGCGACGCCGGGGGCGAACGAGGGAGGCAGTGCGGGAGCCGTGGCGGGCACCGGGGGTGCTGCGGGGGAGCGTCAATGGATCCTCCCCGCGGCGAGGGAACCGGTGATCTCCACGCGGTCGCCACGCAACTCGTAGTCGATCCAGCCGGGAGCCTTCTGCAACCCGAGTCCCTCCACCGCCATCTGGAGGCGCTCGTTGTTGTAGCGCGTCTCGATGCAGCCGTCGACCAGGTGCTTGAACATCTGGACCTCCGCGTCGGAGTGCATACCCTGGTCCAACAGGATAAGGGATACGGCCCCGGCCTGGCGGGCCCGCCCCACGAGGACCTGGAGGAAACGGAAGGTGGCCTGCGCATTGCTATATAAGACGAGGGTGGAGGCGCTGTCCAGCACCAGCAGGTGCTCCGTCGCCCGCTTGATGATCTCGGCGTGGACCTTGTTCAGGGCGAGGCTGAGGCCGTTGGTGTCCACCGGGCTGTCGACGTACTGCACGTTCCCGGCGCGGTCGTCGAGGCCCACCTGACTGCTGTAGGCGTCCACGAACCACGCCAGCCCGTCCGCCTCGTACTTGGGGAAGTTCGAGTCCATCCGGGTCAACTCGTCGCGCACGTCCTGCGTCGCGGCGTTGGTGAGCACCATCACCCCCGGCACCCCGCGGGCCATGTTCTCCAGCAGCGCCTGCCGCGCCATGGATTCCTTGCCCTGGAAGCTCGGCCCGAACAGCAGGACCCGCTGATGGTCCGCAACGCCGCCGCCCAGCAGGCCGTCGAGCTGCACGATGCCGGTGGACAGGCTCACGGCGTCCCCCCCGGCGGCCCGCGCAGGATGCGGTCGATGAGGACGGAGAGGACCGCCTCGGAGCTCGACCCGCCCGTGGAGTGGCACCCCACCACCGGCACGCCCGCGGGCAGGTCCAGCCGCCGGGCCACCTCGGCCGGCCCGAGCGAACCCGCAAGGTCCTGCTT
>JANQNI010000039.1 GCA_028289805.1 Thermoplasmatota archaeon
ATGGACCGCGTCCGCAACGACGCCTACCGCCACCTCTACCTGGGCGACACCCTCAGCCGCAAGGACGTGCGCGACCTCGACCTCGCCCTGGCGCGCAAGGAGGCCCGCAAGGGCGGACTCGCCTTCGTGCGGCCGTCCGCCACGTTCCACCGCTTCATGACCGGCTTCACCGGCCAGAAGATGAGCAGCAGCAAGCCGGAAAGCAGCGCCTTCCTGACGGAGGAGCCCAAGGCCGCCTCCAAGAAGGTCATGAGCAGCGTCACCGGCGGTCGCGAGTCCGCCGAGAAGCAGCGGGAACTGGGCGGCGAGGCCGACAAGTGCCCCGTCTACGAACTGTACCTGTACCACCTCGCCCAGGACGACGCGCACCTGCAGGAGGTCTACGACGAGTGCACCACCGGCGCACGGCTTTGCGGCGGCTGCAAGAAGGAGGCCGCCGGACTGCTGGTGGAGTTCCTGAAGGAGCACCAGGAGAAACGGGACCAGACGGAGCACCTCGTCCCGGAGATCGTGGCGGAGGACTGAGCCGGATGGCGAAGGTCGTCGTGGCGCCGGGGCGCATCGAGGCCCGAACGGAGTAGAACCCTTCATCTCCCACCCCGCCCCCTGCCGTGCGTGTCCGAAGCCCGCGCCCCCGGCATCGTCCTGCGGGGCGGCGCCATGGGCCTCGCCGACGCCGTGCCCGGCGTGAGCGGTGGCACGATGGCGCTCCTGCTGGGCATCCACCCGCGCCTGGTGCGCGCCCTGGCCCACCTGCGCCTCGACACGCTGCAGCGCGGCGACTGGCGGGCGCTGGACCTGGGATTCCTGCTCCTGCTGGGCGTCGGCCTGGCGCTGGGCCTGTTCGTGGGTGCCCGCGTGCTCGTCGTCGCCCTCGTGGAGGCGCCGCGACTGATGGCGGCGCTCCTGCTGGGTCTGGTGGTGGGGGGCGTGCGGGCGCCGGCGCGGCGCGTCTCCTGGGACATGGGCGCCTGGGCCCTGGCCCTGTCCGCGGGCGCCCTCGCGTTCCTGGTGACGGTGGTGCGCCCCGTCGCCGTGCCGGACGCGGCGTGGTTCCTGCCCGTGGCGGGGGCCGTGGCCGCGGTGGCGATGATCCTGCCCGGCATCAGCGGCTCCTACCTGCTGCTTCTGATGGGCCTGTACGAGCCGGTGCTGGCGGCGGTGGCCGAACTGGACCTGGGGGTCGTGGCGCTGGTGGGCGCGGGCGCCGCTGTGGGGTTGCTGTCCTTCTCCCGCGCCCTGCACCACCTGTTGGAGTATTACACGTCTGGGACGCACGCCGCGATGGTGGGTCTCCTGGTGGGTTCCCTGGGACGGTTGTGGCCGTGGCGCGACGCACCGGGCTTCGCCGAGGGCGCGCCGACCTTGCCGTCGGGGGGTGCGGCGTCCCTGACCTCCGTGCTGCTGGCCATCGCGGCGGGGTGGCTGCTGGTGCGCGCCCTGGAGGCGGCGGCGTCCGGCACCCGGAGCGAAACGGAAAAAGGGACGTGAGCCCACACGGGGGGCGTTGACCGCGCCGGCCCGCCCCGACCGCCTCGTCCGCATCCCCCTCCTCGCCGCCCTGCTGCTGGTGACGCCCGCGCTGGGCGGCTGCGCGGCGCTGGAGGACCTGTGGGACCAGGCCCGCCGACCCGACATCCCCGTCAGCCGCACCCCGCTCGTGGAGGGCGGCTGGAACACGGAGACGCGCTTCCTGGTGTTCGTGGAACAGCCGGGGGGCGCCGAGGTCGCCATCGAGGCCACCGGCGCCGACGGGGACCTGTTGTCCGCCGAGGGCGTGGCGACGGCGGACGACCCCGTCTTCATAGACCTCCCCGACGGCACCTGGACCGTGTCGTACTCGGTGTCGGGCTTCGCGTGGGAGACCTTCCACGACGTGCGCGTGGACGGCACGCCGCCGGAGCCGACGGGACTGGAGCGCATCGGGGACGCCGAGGGCGGCGCATACACCATCGGCGCGGGGGCCACCGTGCCCGCCGACGCCCGCGTGGAACTGCGCGACCCCGACGGCGACCTGCTGGCCACGGCACTGCCGCACACAGTCACCGGCCTCGGCTCCGGGCTCCACGCCTACACCCTCACCCTCTCCGACGCCGCCGGCAACACGTGGAGCGCCGTCGTGCAGGTGCGCGCCGGCGACGCCAAGGTGCTGGAGCCGGGCGCGTACAGCTTCGGCATCGTGGCGCGCTACACCAACGAGGTGCGCGTCTGGGACCTCAGCGACATGGACGCCTACCTGTCGCCGGCGGCGGCGCGGTCGGCCGTGGACGGCGCCTGGATGGGCAGCGGCTTCGGCATCGACCCCGACGACCCCGCCGTGCAAGACGTCGTGGCGTCGTGGCTGCGGCCCCAGGACGACACCACCGTCGAGATCGCCTACCGGCTCTTCGAGTTCATGTTCGACGAGCTGGAGTACGACGACGAGCGCCTCGTCAGCAACACCCTCATGCTCCCCCACCAGGTCCTGCTGGACCAGGAGGACCCCGACGCGGAGGCGAGCCCCGACCAGGACGAAGGCGACGACGGCCTGGCAGACGACGGCATCGGCAACGGCGTCAAGGGCGGCGTCTGCCGCGACCTCGCCGCCACCTACGTCTCCCTGCTGCGCGCCGCCGGCGTCCCCGCGCGCCTCGTCTCCGGCTACCTGGCCGGCAACGTCGACGGCTTCCACGCCTGGGTGGTGGTCTACGCCGGCGACGTGGCGGGCAACCCCGGCCCGTGGATGCCCGTCGACGTCGCCCCCCTCGACGGCAAATGGGACGATGACCTTGGCGGGGCGCCGCGCGGCCCCAGCACCGCCATGCAGGCCTTCGGCATCCGCCTCCCCGAGTACCTCGCCCTGCGCGCCGTGCCCGAGGCCGGCGAGGTGGCCGGCTGGAGCACCGCCCTCAGCAGCCGCTACCAGTACGGCGTCGGCGCCGACCCCCCCGAACTGTCCTTCGAGAAGGTCGTCGAGGTCCAGGGCGCCCAGGACGTCGGCGTGCTGTGCTTCGACCTGGACACCCTGGAGCGCACGGTGGCCAGCAACCAGAACGCGTGCAGCGGCCAGTGGATCGTCCCCGACTTCGTGCGCGTCACCGAACGCATCATCGACTACGGCGTGCACGTCTCCTCGGCGGCCCGGGGCACCAGCTTCACCGCCGAGATCGCCTTCCCCTTCGAGGAGTACTTCACGCCCGACGCCGTCGTCTTCGTCCCCTACACGAACCCCGTGGAGGGCAAGAAGTTCGGCTTCGTGTGGGACCAGGGCGCGGGGAAGCTGGTGGCAGAGTTCACGGTGTGAGGGGCGGTGGGGCGGTGAGGAGTCCGGAGGGGGGCGGTGCCCGCAGGGAGGTCGACGAGGAGCGGAAACAGGAGATCAACCGTTCACTGTCGCGAACCATTTAGTAACAGCGCGAAGTCGCCCGCATCACCATAGGTGACGACCCATGGGTGTTCCACAGCGTGTCCTGTCCAGCGTAGTGCTTGTTCTCTTGGTTACCACGACGTTCTCCAGTGCCGGGGCGCAGCCGCCGGCGGAGGTGGATGCTGTGTTCGAGTTGGGCCGCAACGCCCTCGATTCGACCTATTCTGGCGTCGTGACGGACGATATATCCAATCCAAGCACAATCGATTCGCTTCTTTCCTTCGAAAACTGCCGATATCAGCACCAAATAGGACCTTTCTGCGATGCCGAAATCACGGCTCCGGGCGTGAGTTCCCCCCCGTGGGTCACGACCACGGCACCGAGCGAGCAGAGTTTCCCATTCCCATCCTCCATCAAGATCGTCCTGCCCGACACCAAGAATGGACAGTCCGGAACCACGGTCGCCACCCTGACCTTCCAGGGCGAAAGCCCCCAGGCCGGCGGATACCACGTCTGCATCATGGACATCGCCTGCGAACCGAACCAGGCCCTCAGCCTCAACGAGGTCTGGACGAATTCCGCTCTGGCCACCCTGCTCGGCATGGCCAATGATTCAATCCTGCATTGCAGCGAAACAGACATCCGCCCTGCTTCGGTTTCTTCCTGCGAGGAAGAGTTCCCCGACCGTTCGCTCCTTGACAGAGCAGACAACAAGGACGGTTTCGTCGCGCACATCCAGTCCAGCGGCGCCTTGGAGACCCCCAATGCCGTCGTCGCCATTCCGGATGCGGGCGAAACGATCACGTTCACGGCACGGCTCTACGAGGACGACGGTACAGGGTACGGCGCCTTCAAAGGAACGGAGGTGCGCCTGCGCTTGCAACACGTGGGGACAGACGTCCTGGAGTTCGACGTCACGAAGCGATTCGACGAGCCGATGCAGCCGGTCCTGGGCGCCCCCGGCACGTACACCGCCGAGGTGGACGCCACCCGACTGGAGGCGCTGGCCGAGACGCTCGAAATCCAAGGGGACGGGGACAGGGAGACCTACTTCAACGGCTTCAACGTCCTCGTCCGGGCAACGGACGCCGACTCCAACGGCGCCGAGCGCGTGCGGTACAGCCACCTCTTCGTCCCGAAGAACCTCCTCGTTGGAGACGGAACCAATCAGGAGAGCCTCAAGGCGGCAGACGCGTTGGATTATGAACCAATGGCGCAGCCGTTCACGCCGTTCTTCGTCTTGCCCGACCCAGTCCAGACGCTTCTGGAGGCTCTTGCAGAGTATTCCATCCCTCCGGAAAGCCTTGTTCCGGATGAGGACGGCCCCACCATCGAATGCTCCCGCCACGTGGGCGGACGGACCTCCGCAGGGGTTGATGCAGAACAGGACCCGACCCCGGGCGAGGGGGAGGCGCCCGACATCCGGACCGGTCCCGGACCGGGCGAACCCTGCGATGACGCCACGTTCGAAGCGGGGACCTCCCTCGAATACGTCTTCCGCGTCCAGAACACCCACAGCGAGGCCGATCCGGCCCCCACGAAGGTGGAGTCCGTGCAGGCGTTCCTTGCGCAACTCGACGAGAAGGGAGCGGCGGGCGCAGAGGTCGAGGTGACCATCCAGGCGGCTGAAGCGGCCGACGGCGGACCCGTCCTGTTCGGGCAGGGGGACTACGTCTGGCGCCACGTCTCCCCGGGCAACGGCGACTTCCGCCTCCGCGTCGTCGCGGAGGGCGAGGGCGGATCGACGCAGGAAGCGTTCTTCTTCAGCGTCACCGACACCATCGTCCCCGTCGTTGATGCCTTCGAGGTCACGGAGGCCGATGTGGATGCGCAGACGGGTCGCTTCGAGACCCGACCGACCGAGGGACCGGACATCAAGTCCTTCGACGTCCACTACGAGGTCACCGACGCCAACACGTTGGTGGTGGATGTGGAACTGCGCAGCCGCACCACGTTCGAGCGCATCCTTTGCCACACTGCGACCTACCCGGCAAGCGGTGGCGAGCGCTCCGTCGTCGGTGACGTGACGTGCAGCCTCCCCGAGACCGCCCCCAGCGGCGACCTGCTCTTCGACGGCACGTACGACGTCCAACTCGTCGTGCATGACACCGTGCACACCACGCTCCCCCGCGACAACCGCCTCAACCACAAGGTGCTCGTGGACGGAGCAGCGCCCTCCGCCATCGAAGGCGTCGCCGCGACGCCCACGGCCGGGAACGGAGCGGACTTCGCGTGGCAACCGGCGAGCGACCCCGCCAGCCGTGCCTTCATTCCCAGTTCCGGAGTCTCGTCCATCGAGGTCATGCGCACGGAATGGGACAACTCCTGCGGCGACCCCGGCAACGGCGTGGTCGTCTCCACGACGGGCCCCGACGCCACGGAAGCCTCCGTCGCGGACGCGGGCACGGATGCCGACTACTGCTTCCACGTCCGCGCGATCGACGACGCGGGCAACGAGGGAGACTGGACCACGGTGGGCGAGGTCCGCATCGACGGCACCCCGCCCCAGGTCGGCACCTCGACGGTCACGACCGATGCGACCACGTTCCAGGACCCCGAGGACGAGAACTTGGTCTGGTACCCGCCGGATGCGACCCTTGAGTTGACGGTGCCGATCTCGAACGAACCCCGCATGGGTCGCGTCTGGCTGGATGGCACGGACTTCGCCAACCCCGCAGAGGTCGAGCTTCTCCGGAAGACCGATGACGGAAATCCCACGAACGAATTCTCGGCGCAGTTCACGCTGCGCGATGACATCGACTCCTCGAACGACCTCGGGTTGCTCGTCACGGCACGCGACGAGGCGGGCAACGAGGGCACCAACGCGGGCACGATGCTCGTCATCGCCACCGACCAGGAGCCGCCCGAAGCGAGCGCGGCCGACATGATGCTGCCGGAGGGCCAGACCGCCGTCACCCACGGAGATTTCGTGAAGTTCGAGGCGACGGCCACCGACGTGTCTACGGACGTGAAGTCCGTGCAGGCCATCATCCAGGAGTCCGTCACCGAGGTCAATCTGGAGCAGCAGGATGACGCGACCGACGACTGGACGGGCACGTTCGAGGTCCCAAGCAACTTCGGGTCCGGGTCGTACGATGTGGTCCTGCGCCTGACGGACATGGTCGGCAACAAGGTGGACGTCCCGGTCGGGACCCTCCGCGTGACGACGGCCGCCGCCACCGTGGCCCAACTGACCGTCACCCAGTTCCATCGGGACAACGAGGTGGATGCCGGCAAGCCCTCCACGTTCGGAGACCGCATCGAGGTCACGACCCAGGTCACTGCGGAGGGCGAGCAGGCGGACGACCTGGACGCCCGGTTCTGGTTCGCACCGGATGGAACCCTCTTCGAGGACGCCACCGACCGGACGGAGATCGTCACGGTCGAGATCGCCGAGGCCCCGAACGGCCCCGACGGCGTCTTCCTCGTCGAGGCGTCCTTCGTGGTCGACGCCGGCTTCGAAACCGACGGCAAGGCAACGGATTTGCTGTTCCTCGAGATCATCGACGGTGCCGGCGTCACCTCCACGGCCCCGGTTGCCCGCCTGGAGCTGGACGTGACCGAACCGGTCATCGAGGGCTGGCAGGCCCCGGACCACACGACTCGTGCCTTCGTCAACACGCAGGGCGCGGGCGCCGTGTCCGTGTCGTTGTCGTGCGTCGACGAGCGCGGCGACGCCCTTTCCTTCGCCGCCGACCTGGTCGATCCCGACACCGAGGACGTGGTGGCGACCCTGAGCGCGCAGGAAATCTCCTGCGGAACTCCGGACGTGACCACGCAGGTCACGTTCGATGCGCTGGTCACCGCAGGCGGCGTCGTCACCGAGACCATCTACGCGGTTCGTGACGCGCGCCTTGTGGACGAGGTTGGGCGGAGCGAGCCGTTCCGGCCCAGTGGCTCCAACCCCTTCGCGTGCGGCGACTGCATCGTCGTGGACGACACGCCGCCCGAGCAGGTCCAGAAGCCCACGGCCGCCCTGGCGGACACGGACGGCGACACGTACGAGGACGATGTGCGACTCTCCTGGAGCGAGGCGCAGGACACGCCGCGGGCCCACCCGGACTTCGGCTTCGACATCTCGTCCGGCGTGGTCGCCTACAACGTGTACGTGGGGCCGGGCTGTGACCTCGGAGAGGGCCTCCACAGCAGCCACGCCGCGGTAGGCCTCACCGTCGTCGACGGCGTCGTCTCCGTCGACATCGTGGACGGCGCGGGCTGTGGGTTCACGGTCTCCGCCGTCGATGCGGCCATGAACGAGGGCCCCCTGTCCCTGCGGGCGTCCGACGACGCCAAGCCGCCGGTGCTGACCTGCGACGTCGATCCAGCCAAGGACCTGTACGTCAACAACGACCAGATCACGGTCTCCTGCACGGCGAACGAGTCCCTCGGTGCCGACCCGGTGCTCGACGCAGCCTCGATCGGTGCCGGCGTCGACGAGACGCTGATCGACCCAGACCACGACGGGACCTACGTCAGCGACGTGCTCACGATCGCCGTGCGCGAGTCGATCGGAGCCCCGGTGGACGTGGCGTTGACCGTACGCGCCCTGGACTCGGCCGGCAACGAGGGCGAGGCCGAACTGTCGATCTCCGTGGATGCCAACCCGCCGCCCGCCATCGAATGCACCCAGCCGGACGGCGAGGCCTTCGCCCCGGGCGACGACGTGTACATCACCTGCGACGTGGCATCCACGGGCACCGCCCTGGACCGAGTGTTCGTCCGCGACCTGACGGGGTCCGAGGTGGACCTGACCGACCAAGGTGAGACGTTCACCGGCACCATCACCATCCCCGAGGACGAGACGGACGGTGAGAAGACCCTCACCGTCACCGCATCGGACGCGCTTGGACGCAAAGGCACGGACGGGGTACGCTTCGTCGTCGATGGCACCGCACCGACCCTGTCCTGCCAGCCCGTCTCGGGCCAGCACCGCGACGGCGCCCCCGTGGCGTTCTCCTGCACGGCGACCGACGACCGCTCGCCTGCGGAGGGCCTGTCCGTGCGCGCCGACGCAGCGGACCTCGGAAGCGGTTCGGACGCGGTGCTTGCCAACCAAGCCGGAACCGACCAGTTCTCGGGCGACGTTGTCTTCGACCGCCAGACGGACGGACCCGTCTTGGTGACCGTCCGGGCCACGGACGCGGTGGGCAACACGGCGACCGTGGAGGTTTCCGTGGACCTCGACAACACGCTTCCGACGGCAGCGGACCTGACGGTCGTCTATCCGTTCTACGTGGATCCGATGGAGGCGTTGCCGTTCTGGAGTGGCCTCCGCAAATCGGCCGTCACCCTCGGAGACGAGATGGACTTCCTGGTCTGCGTGGGAGATGAGGACGCCGTGTCCTCCGTCTCCTTCGCCTGGGGGCCCGACGGGGGCCTCACTCAAGACCCCCCAGGAGACCTGGCGGTCGCCCTGGACGAGCACGGAGATCCGATCCAGTGCAGTGCCGGCCAGGACGCGGGCGGCACGGATCTGCCCGGGACCCTGTACGGACTGCCGGACGTGCGCGTGGACAACCTGCCGGGCCAGCCCGTGCCGTTCTCCGTGGACGGAAGCCATCCGACCGCCACGTTCACCATCTCGGTGACGGACGATGCCGGAAACGCCCTCTCGGTGCCGGGTTCCGTGCGCTACCACATCGACGGTGGCGCGGCCGGACCCATGAACCTGGGTAGCGAACCAGGGATGCACGGTGACCTGGTGGAGCTCTTCGTGGCCGAAGACGGAAGCACGCGGGCAGCGTTCCGGTTCCCCACGAACGGCGACGAGGTCCGCCTCAGCTGATCGGCGTGGCCCCTTCTTTCCCCCCCTCACTGCACCGGCCCGCTTCCGGTGCATCACGTGGACCGAGCCATGCAGACGCGTGCAGACCAATTCAGGATTCTCCCGATTCCGGCGGATTGGCCCTGCATCACTCACCCGCGGTAAAACAATGGTTAAGTACCCGACAAAGGTGGTGGCGGTTTCAAGAAGGTGGCAGATGAGGTTCCTGAAGCGCGTGAACGACAGAGGCACAATCACACTCCCCCACGAGGTCCGACAGGTCCTCGGCGTCGAGGAAGGCGACATCGTCGAGATGGAGATCGTCCGGGTCATCAAGGCCAGCGACCGCATCGTCGACGTCACCGAGCGCGTGGAGTCCGCCACGACCACCCACACCCCCCTGGAGGCATGATGATGAAACAGAAGCTGTTGGTGGCCGCCCTCGCGACGGCCCTCTCCCTGGCATCCCTTGGAGCCTACGGGTTCCATGAAACCCACGTCAACGACACGCTCTCTCAGAGCGAGTCGGCCAACGAACACCTCGCCGGATTCGGCCACGAAAACAATCCGATCTACTTGCTCGACTCCAAAGGTGAAGAGGCGACCGATGAAACCGTCTTGGACGTCACATTCATCCTCATCGATGATGAGGCCACGGTCGGGTTTGACAACCTCAGCCAGTTCGACATCTCCACGGATGGCCCTTCCCGCGCGGAAGACCCCTACATGGAGTTCCGCGACGCGGACGGGAACCCGACCTCCATCTCCACCCCGCCGAACCAGATCTACATCGACCTCGACGGCGATGACAACGACGTCCAGGGTGCGCTGGTCGACCCGTCCACCACCACCGATCCGCTCCTGACGGGGGTTCAGACAGTTCTGGATAAGATCGAATGCATGGACATCGATTCCGAAGGCTGTGCGGCCCAGATTGCGGAACTGACCGAGTTCCTCACCTCCCTCGCACCGCGCGCCCTCTACGGCGCGGATGGAACGCCCACGGACGAACCGACCCAGGTGCACGCCATCGCCTCCGGCGACCCCGCTGCGGCGCGCATCTCCGCCTACGACGAGAACGGCGACGCAACCACGTTCGCCGCAGGCCCCCAGAAGGTCGGCGTCGCCAGTCTGGGTGGTGAAGAGGTCCTCCTCCCCCCAGACGTGCAGCCAGACGATGTCTGCCAAGAGGTCCTCGAGGCCGAGTCCTGTAACGCCGTGACCGACTCGCTCCTGACCGCCATCACGACGCTTGCGCAGTCGTTGATGCCCGCCTTCCAAGACGAGAACGGCGACGCGGCAGAGAGCCCCGACCAGGCCCACACCGTCGGAGTCCGAGACCCAGAGTCGGGCGAACTCTCGACGCGCATCTCCGCCTACGACGAGAACGGCGACGCGACCACGTTCGACGCCTCCCCCGCACGCTTCGACATCGTCGTGGCGGGCCAGAGCATGGGGACGTTCGGGCCGCAGGACGCGAACCCGGAGACGATCTGTCAGGCGGCCGAAGCAGACAGCTGCGAATCGTTGATCGGCCAGCTCCTGGCCCCCGTGGAATCGATCGTTGAGGCCAGCCTCTTCGACGGCCACTTCGCCGCCTTCGTCGACAGCACCGGCGCGGTGGTCCCCACCCTCGACCCCATCGACCTCTCCCAGGAGACGTTCGACCTGTCGGCGCGCCTGTTCATCGACGGCGCTCCGTTCGACGGCCCGGCGACGTTCTTCGTCGAGGTGGACTGCGGCTTCCTGAACATAATGTGCGACGGCAACGTCCGTTTCCCGGAGGACGGCAGCCACCAGCACCACGCCGCCGCCACGGTGGAAGATGGCGTCCACACCGCCACCTTCGACAGCGCGGACGTGCAGGCCCTCCTCCCCGAGGACATGGACTCCGCCCCCCTCAACGTCTTCGTCGGCTTCGACGGCGAGCACAGCCCGCACAACGCGGCCAGCCAGGTCCTGTGGGGCCTGTCCGAGTTCGGCGCCCCCTACCTCCAGGAGGCCGCGGACCAGGTCGCCGACGTCACCTTCACGCCCGTGCTGTTCTACACCGCCCAGGACGGCGGAGAGCAGGATCCGCCCGCCGAGGACCCCTGCCTGGGCGTCCCCGGCGTGACGCACGTGGCCACGCAGTTCCTGTGCATCGTGCAGGACGAGGACGGCTCCGGGAGCGTCGAGACCGGTCCCGGCACCCTCGACCTGCCGACCGGCACGGGCGAGGGCCCCGGAGGCGCCCCCTTCCCGGACCTCTCCTCCGAGACCTGGGACGTCCCCGCCCCCGAGCAGCGCATCGACTACGCCCTCGAGGGCACGCGCCTCGTGGTGACCTTCGACCCTGCCCTGCCGGCGCTGCCCAGTCCGTTCCACGACGGCTCCTTCGCCGTGGACCGCCTCTACCTAGGCGCCCCCGTGGACCTCGACGGTGACGGTGACAGCGACGTCAAGGAGCTGTTCGGTTGCGACGACGGCGACTTCGCCAACCCGGCCAACCCCCGCTCCGACTGCGACGACCTGGACGCCGACGGCGACACGAACGACGAGGAGGCTGCCGACGGCACGGACATGTTCGACCCCGACAGCAACTCCGACCTGGACGGCGACGGCGAGCCGAACGCCGACGACAACTGCCCGTCGGTCGCCAACGCGGACCAGTTCGACTTCAACCAGGACGGCCGCGGCGACGCCTGCACCGACACGGACGAGGACGGCCTGTTCGACGATTTCGAGCTGAACCGGACGTTCACGGACATCCTCCGCCCGGTGACGAGCCCCGCCAAGAACGACACGGACGGCGATGGGATCATCGACCGCGTGGAGCTGAGTCTGCAGCCCCAGAGCGTCGACTCCAGCGGCAAGCCGGAGGAGCCGGAGGCCCTGGACGATCCGGACGGGAGCAACAACCGCTACGACGTCAACCCGACGAACCCCATCGACCCGGACAGCGACGACGACAATCTGCTCGACGGCATGGAGGACGCGAACCAGGACGGTGTCCGTGACACGGAGTCCGAGTCGGACCCGAACAAGGCCGACACGGACGGCGACAAACTCTTGGACGACGAGGAGGTCGGCGGCGCCCTGCGCGACGGCACGGACATCCCCGGCGAAAACCACACCCTCGCCTACAAGAGCGACACGGACGGCGACGGCCTGACGGACATGCAGGAGACGTTCCCCTCCGCGGACGACCCCCGCAACGCGTTCTGCTTCGAGCTCCACAGCGACGGCGGCGCCCGGCACAGCGACCCGGACCACCCCCGCTACGAGGCGGGCGACTGCACCG
>JANQNI010000119.1 GCA_028289805.1 Thermoplasmatota archaeon
CGTCCGGTCGGCCAGCTCCTTGTGCAGGCCGGCGTGGACGACGCCGTTGGGGCGGGCGATGGCGACGGGGACGCCGATGCAGTAGGCCTCGAAGCCGAGGCTGCTGGTGTCGGTGAGGACGCCGCGCACGCCGTCGAGGAGGCGGTAGGGGTCGGCCTCGGGGGCGATGCTCTGCACGCCGGGCTCGCGCTGCAGTTCCCGCCGCGCCTGCAGGTCCTGCTCGTGGCCGAGGGTGTGGGGGTGGAACTTGACCAGCACGGGCAGGTGGCGGCTGACGAGGGCGACCTCGTGGGCGAAGGCGCCGAGGCTGCTCTGGTTGGGGCCGCCGAGGTACTTGCGGTTGTCCCAGGTGGGCAGCCACAGCAGGGGCCCCTCGGGGTCGAGGCGGGGCGGGCCGCGCTCGTTGAGGGCGACGTGGCCATGCATGGACACCCGCGTGTCCTTGAGAAACGAGCCCAGGTGGTCGCGCAGGCGGGGGCCGTAGGCGTTGACCTGCTCGTAGCGGCCTCGGCGCACGCCGGGCCGGGCGGGTGCCTCCAGCCAGCGCGCCGGGAGGTGGAGCCAGCGGCTGACGCGGTTGAGGGCGGTGCGCAGGCGGGGGTGGCGGCCGCGCTGCAGGAACAGCGGGTTGCCGGTGTAACCCTTGTCGCCGAGGCCGTGGAACAGCTGCACGTTCCAGGCGCCGCGCTCGGGGGGCCGCGTGTCGGGCCAGACGACGACGCGGGCGCGCTCGGGGCGGTCCTGGCGTTCGCCCGCGAGACGCGCCTGGAGGGGGGCGACGTGGGCCCGCTCGTGGGGGTGGCGGACGGCGCAGTGGACGCCCTGTCGCACGGCGCCGACGACGCCGGGGGGACTTCAAAGCCGGTTCGCTCATCGGGCGTCACGCCGAACACCGATACGCAACGACCAGACTCTTTTTCTACTGCCAGGGAGGGGTCCCGGTGCCGTGCAGTCCCGTCCCCACCTCCACGTCCCGATGCTGTTGCTGGCCTGCGCCGCGGCGCTGCTGCTGGCGGCCGCTCCGGCCGAGGCGCGGTGGCAGGACGCCTACCCCGGCCTGGCCAACGCGGTGCCGGAGGGGTTCAACGGCTTCGGCTGCGCGCCGACCGAGAACGAGCTCTCCCGCACCCAGGTGCCGCGCGCCGACATCTACGGCGTGGAGGACCTGACGGGGGACGGGGGGCGGTTCCTGGAGGAGGGGTTCCTGCGCAGCACGGGGTTGTACGCGTTCACCGGCAACGAGAACGTCAACACGGACCCGGACAAGGTGGAGGGGAGCCCCTACCAGGGGGGCGGCCTCCCCCTGTTCGAGCGCGACAGCAGCAACTTCGACCCCGAGGTCGTCAGCCTCGGCAAGGGGGGCTGGTTCATCGGCAAGCTGGAGGCGCAGGCCCGCAACGGCGCCGGCGTCGACCTTGCGGTGTACGAGGCCGACAAGAGCGTCCGCTCCAGCAACGTCAACGAGCCGTTTTGCGTCTTCGCCTCCGTTTCCGCCCAGGGCCCCTTCAGCTTCGTCGGCCTGCACGACGGCACCAACGACGACGACGTGCCCGGCCGCGACTTCGACGTGGGCGAGCACTACACGCGCTTCGCCCAGACGGACCTGTTCCAGTACGTCCTCGTGCTGGACAGTTCCAACGCCGACGCGTTCATCGACGTGGACTTCACCACGGACCCGGAGGAACCGGCATCCGGGGAGGCGGTGACGTTCACGGACGAGACGAACTACCAGGGCTTCACCGTCGAGGACAAGGCGTGGAGCTTCGGCGACGGCACCACCGCCTCCGGGAAGCCCACGACGCAGACGCACACCTACGACCAGCCGGGCGACTACGAGG
>JANQNI010000123.1 GCA_028289805.1 Thermoplasmatota archaeon
TTCGTGAGGACGTCCCGCACCGCAGCCAGCCTCGTCCAGCCCTTCGCTGCGCTCGGACTGGAGCGGGCTCGACGGCTCCTCCCCGCCCTCACTTCGTGAGGACGGTCCGGACCGCGTCGCTCATCCACGCCTTCGCTTCGCTCGGCGTGGAGTCGGTCACCGGTTCGTTGCGTGCTTACTTCGTAAGCACTTCACGAACCGCGGACAACATCTTCGGCTGGTCGACCTCGAAGTGCCGGTACAGCTCCTCCGGGGTGCCGCTGGTGGTGAAGCTGCGCACGCCGATGCGGTGCAGGACGCCGCCGGTGGCGTGCTCGGCCATCACCTCGGCCACGGCGCTGCCGAGGCCGTTGTGGACGAAGTGGTCCTCCGCGGTGACGATGCGGCCGGTCTCCTGGGCGCACTTGGCGACGAGGGCCTCGTCGATGGGCTTGATGCTGGCCATGTTGACGACGCGGACGCTGGTGCCCTCGGCCTGCGCCTGTTCGGCGACGGCCAGGGACTCGTGGACGTGGGGGCCGCAGGCGATGAGCGTCACGTCGTCGCCGTCGCGCACGACCTCGCCCTTGCCCCACCGGAACGTGTAGTCCTCGTCGTGGAACAGGGGCACGCCGGCGCGCGTGGAGCGCATGTAGGCGGGGCCGTCGCGGGCGTGCATGGCGTGGACGGCGCTGCGGGCCTCCTGGGCGTCGGCGGGGGCGACGACGTGCATGTTGGGCAGCGTCCGCATGATGCCGATGTCCTCCAGGCCGTGGGCGCTGCTGCCGTCCTGGCCGGTCATGAGGCCGCCGTGGCTGCCGCAGAACTTGACGTCGAGGCCCTGGCGGCCGACGCAGTTGCGGATCTGCTCGAAGGCGCGCTCCAGGAAGACGGCGAAGGTGCTGACGAACGGCCGCTTGCCCGCGTGGGCCATGCCGGCGGCGGTGGTGACCATGTCCTGCTCGCTGATGCCCATCTGGACGAACCGCTCGGGCCACTGGGCCTGGAACCAGTTGCTGCGGGTGGAGCCGGCCAGGTCGGCGTCGAGGGCCACGACGGCGGCGTCGAGGGCGCCGACTTCCAGCAGGCCGCGGCCGTAGCCGTCGCGGATGGCGACCTTGTCACCGAGCTTCCAGTCGAATTTCTTCACCGTGGTGGCCGCGCCCATGGAGGCGGCGACCGGGAAGTCCCGCTTAAGGCTTGGCGGGGGCAGGGGGAGGAGAAGGGGGGAAGGGAGTCCTCGCGGAGGGTTCAGGAGCGCAGCTCGTACCGGACCTCGTCCTGGACGAGGAGGCCGGCGACGACGACGGTGGTGCTCTGGTTGCAGCCGCCGCGGCCGACGGCCACCTGGGCGACGGGGTCGTCGTAGGTGGCCACGTCGGCGGGGTACAGGGTCGGCGTGAACGGGTGGGTGCCGGGCAGGTCGTCCACCACGGAGAGGGCGACGGCGTCGCCGGGGCGGGGGTCCAGGAGGCGCAGGGTGACGACGACGGTGTAGATGTCGTCGGTGCAGGTCGTCACGAGGCAGTTGAGGGGGGCCTTCGTGCTGGGCACGCAGGGGTTCGGCAGGCCCCACACGTCCACGTCGCCGGTGGCGGAGGTGCCGTAGTGGGTGGCGGCGGACGCCTGCGGCGCGAGGGCGGTCAGGAACAGGAGCGCGGCGAAGGTCTTGGCGAAGCGCATGGGCGCTTGGGACCCGGGCGGGGGTTTGGCCCTTGCGTCGCGTACCTCCTCTATCCAATCGGAGGTCGTGCCCGGCGCGTCAGGCGTCGTCCTGCTTCGGGGCCCATTCCTCGCCCAGCTCCGCCATCGCCTTGACCATCTCGTCGGCGGTGAGGGCGCGGCCGTGGAACTCCGCCTCGCCCTCCATGAACGAGACGCCGTGGCCCTTGTCGGTGTCGAAGACGATGCACGTCGGCTTGCCCTTGACGGTGGCAGCCTCCTTGAAGGCGGCGTCGCAGGCGGCGAGGTCGTGGCCGTCGCAGACGATGACGTGGAAACCGAAGGCGCGGAACTTGTCGGCGATGGGCTCGACGTCCTTGACCTCCTTGCAGGGACCGTCGATCTGGACCTTGTTCCAGTCCACCAGCACGCAGACGGTGTCGAGGCCGTAGTGGGACGCGGTCAGGGCGGACTCCCAGATGTTGCCCTCCTGCAGTTCACCGTCGCCGAGGGTGACGTAGACGCGGCCGCGGCGGCCGTCCATGCGCTTGGCCAGGGCGACGCCGTTGCCGTAGCCGAGGCCCATGCCGAGGCTGCCGGTGCTCATCTCGATGCCGGGGATCTTGCGGTCGACGTGGCCCTGCAGCAGGCCGCC
>JANQNI010000153.1 GCA_028289805.1 Thermoplasmatota archaeon
ACGGATGCGGCGCTGGCACCGCGGCGGCACCGTGAGCAAGCGCAACTGGCTGGAGGAACCGTGACGGGCTCCGGGCACCGCGCGTCCGTGGCCGCCGTCGCCCCGTTCCTGGTCGGCATCGCCCTCTTCGCGCTCCTGGCCGCCTTCAACGAGGCGCGCGACTTCGCCCTGTGGCGCAACTACGCCCTCAGCGGCATCCTGCTGGGCGGCGCCGCCACCCTCGTCATCTGGCGCAGCGAGGTCCACATCCCCCACTACATCCAGTGGACCATCGTCGCCGCCCTGCTGACCCACTACGTCGGCGGCAGCCTCGGCAGCCCGGACCCCTACCGGATGGGACTGCTCGGGATGCACGGCGTCAACGGCGCCTACCACCACTTCGACTGGTGGGACCACCTCACCCACGGCGTCGGCATCGGCGCCAGCGCCATGGGCATCGCCTACCTCGTCGAGGTCTACCAGACCCGCCGCGGCCTGCGCTGGAGCCCCAGCGCGGTCTTCCTCTGCACGCTCCTGGCCGCCCTGACGGCCGGCGTCGGCGTGGAACTGTACGAGTACCTGGGCAAGACGGCGTTCCAGACCATCGACCAGGGCGGCTACGAGAACACCATGCGCGACCTGCACTTCAACCTCGTCGGCGCCATCGTCGGCGGCGGCCTCGCCGTCACCGTCGACCGCGTCCGCTTCGCCCAGCGCATCCAGGCGCGCTGGAGTCCCATCGCGTCCGTCCCCGCCGACGCGCCGTGGTGGGGGCGCACCACGAGCGCCATGGTGGGCTTCGTGACCTTCTGCGCGCTGCCCGCCGGCGGCGCCCTGTTCCTCTCCACGCGGTTCTTCGCCCAGGACATCCCCCCCGGCGACCTGCCCCTCTACGACCCCTCCCTCCAGACGCTCGTCTGGCTGACCGCCCTCGGCGCCGTCGCCGCCCCCCTGGCCGCCGCCGCCCACCGCCGCACGATGCGGCGCACGCGCGGGGCCCCGCCGGCCGGCGCGCCCAGCGAGACGCCCACCCCGGAGGAACCCTGATGTTCCGGCTCCTGGCCGCCCTGCTGGGCCTCGCCGTCGTCCTGGCCGTCTTCGCCGGCATCTACTACGCCCCCGAGAACGTCGAACTGCGCGAGCGCAGCGGCGCCTTCAACCTGGCCGCCGGCGAGGTGCGCCAGGAGGCGCTCCAGCCCAGCATCCCCGGCAGCGACATCGTCGTCGAGGTGGAGGTGCTGCAGGGCACCATCGACGTGTACGTCATGGACAAGGAGTGGGCCGGCAGCCTCCCGGAGGGCGGTCGGTTGCACCTCGACGCCCCCTTCAGCTACCACGCCGGGACCAGCGCCACCCACGTCAACGGGACGTACACGTTCACCCTGCGAAGCGACGGCCTGACCTGGATGAGCGTCGTCTTCGACAACTCCGACAACTACTACGACGGCGACGCCGTGCCCGCCGTGGACGACGCGGACGCCAACGGCACGCGGGCCGACGACGCGGAGGGCGCGGGGACCGCCCGCGTCAAGGTCACCGCCCGCTTCGTCGACGAGGAGGAGCGCAGCCTGCTGCTCGGCTACCTGGCCGCCGTGCCCAGCGTCCTGCTGGTCGTCGTCACCCTGGGCCGCTCCTGGAGCCGCCACCGCAAGGCGAAGTGGGGGCAGGACCCCGCGTCGGCCCCCGCGCAGAAGCCGTAGGGCCGTCTCAGCCGCCGTGGCGGCCGCAGAACCGGCTGCCCGGCCGCGCCTTGTTCTTGCACGGGTCGCCGGCCTTGGTCGTGGCCTGGCACCGGCCGCCGGGGGGCGCGTCGGGGGACGGGGCCGGGGAGGAATCGGAGCGGTCGGACCGGGACGCGCCGCGCGGCGGGCGACCGGGACGCTTGTCCGCCTCGCCGTCCTCCGGGACGTGGAAGCTGCGGCGCTCGGGGCGGCCCCCGCGCGGCGTCGGGTCGACGGGGGCGTCGCCGGGGGGCGCGTCGGCAGGAGGCGAGGCGCGCCCGTCGGGGGTGCCCCCGCGACGACCGGCGCGGTCGCGTCGACCCCCGCCCTCGCCGCGCGGGCGGCCCTCGGGCGCGGGGGCGGCGTCCGGGGTGTCCTCCGAGGAGCCCCGGCCACGTCGGCGCCGACGGCGCTTGCGCTTGCGCTTGCCGCCCTCACCGGATGCACCGGCGCCGTCGTCTCGCGGGCTCCCGTCACGCGGACCGCCGTCGCGCCGGCCCCCGTCGCCGCCCGCGCGACCGCCCCGGCCGCCGCGTCCGCGGTCGGCCCGGTCGGGCTCGTCGATGCGCTTGGGCCGGTGGGGCACGGCGCCGGACTTGGGCGGCGCGCCGATCTTGCCGTCCTTCTCCGGGTAGAACATCCGGACCTTGGTGGCCCCGTCGAGGTACTGGTCGAAGCCCTCGTGGCTGCGCAGGGTGCGCTCGTCGCCCACCAGCACGAAGTGGCGGCGGGCGCGGGTGACGGCCACGTTGAGGCGGCGCTCGTCGGAGAGGAAGCCGAGGCGGTGGCGGGGGTTGCTGCGGACGCTGCTGTAGAAGACCACATCCCACTCGCGGCCCTGGGCGCCGTCGACGGTGCTGATCTCCACGTCGGGCAGGAACTGGCGCAGCTTCTCGCGCTGGGCCTGGTACGGCGTCAGCACGGCCACGGTCCAGCCCCGGTCACGGATCTCCGTGCGGTACTTGCCCAGCAGGTGCCGGATGGCGTCCGCCTCGTAGTCGTTGGAGATGGAGCCGTTGCGCTGGCGGGGGTTCTCGCGGCCGGTGACGTGCTGGAACGCCGCCGCCGGCAACTCCTGGATGCCCTCCTGCGTCGCCGCCGACTCCGCCGTCTCGATGCGGCCCTCGTAGTAGCGCTTGTTCGAGAAGGCCACGATGGGCTCGCGCATGCGGAACTGGGTGCGCAGCATCGTGGTGCGCTCCCGTCCCGTCAGCTCCTCGATGCGCTCGAACAGGGTCCGGTCCAGGCCGGCCTCCTTGGCGTCGATGGCGACGACCGTGGGCGGCAGCTGGAGGGGGTCGCCCGCCAGCACCAGCCGGCGGCCGCGCAGCACCGCGGCGAGGCTGGACGGGGCCGTGCTCTGGCCGGCCTCGTCGTGGATGACGTAGTCGAAGAGGAAGGGGTTCATGCCGCCGCGGGGGTCGATGTACCGGAAGGCGCCGTAGTTGGTGGTGGCGACGACGATGCCCTGCTCGGCGGCCCAGCGCGTGAAGGCGGGGGCGTCGAGGGGGTCGATGCGGGCCGGCTCGGCGGCGGGGTCGCGCAGGTTGGGCGCGTGGCCCACGCGGACCACGGGGGCGCCGTTGCGGCGCAGCCCCACGACCATGTTGTCCACGGCGGCGTTGGAGTCGGCCGTGACCAGCACCGAGTGGCCCGCGCGCGAGAGCGCCATGGCGAGGTGGACGAGGGTGTGCGTCTTGCCGGTGCCGGGGGGGCCGTGGATGAGGCGGACGCGGCCGCCGGAGAGGACCGCCTCGATGCTCTCGCGCTGGCTCTCGGTGAGGTTCTCCGACGGGAACGACTGCTTGAGGCCCTCCGGCGGGGGCGTCTCGCCCAGCACCGCGGCGCGGATGAGGCCGTCGGGGCCGTCGTCCTGGGGCACGGAGGACCCGAGGGCCCGCCGGGCGCCGAGGATGGCCGTGTGGTACGCCTCGAAGACCTTCGCGTCGAAGGTGAGGTTGACGGTGACGTGGTCCGGCAACTGGTACGGACTGCCGCCGGGGCAGTCGATCGTGATGCGGCGGGTGGTGAGTCGGCTGACGAGGCCCCGGCCCAGCTCGCGGCGGCCGCCCGCCTCCACGAAGGCGACCTCGCAGCCCGGACTGATGTTCGTCGGGGGGAAGCGGGCGCGGCGCGTCTCCAGGACCACCGTGTCGCGGTCCTTGTTGACCACGCGCAGGTCCGTCAGGGCGAGGCCCTCGCGGCGGCGCTCCCGCTCCGGCTGGCGACGGTGCATGTCGGCCAGGTACTCGCGCTCGTACTCCTCCGCCAGCCCCAGGGCGTCGCTCCACTCCTTCAGGGCCGCCGCCGCGGCCTCGGGGTTGCCCTCGGCGATGGCGGTCCGGTCCGGCACGCGCTGCAGCTTCAGCGCGTCCATGGGCGACTTGAACTTGTGGTGCTTGCAGTAGGCCGTGGCGGCCTCCAGCAGGGCGCTGGACGGGAAGACGAAGCGCAGTTCGGGGTGGCGGCCCCAGGCGGTGACCAGGTCGTCCTTGTCCGCCGCCCGGCCCAGCGCCGCGAACGCCTTGCCGCGCCAGGCGTGCCGGCGCACGTCGTACAGGCCGGGGTGGGGCAGGTCGGGGACGCCCGGCGTGAAGCGGGGCGTGGCGAGGCGCAGGAGGTGCAGGGGCCCCTTCTCGGCGGCCACCAGCAGCGCGCCGGCGATGCCGCCGTGGGCGCGTGCAGCCTGGATCGCGTCGGCGGGTTCGACGGAGAGGCCGTCGTGAGCCACCTCGGCCGACCGGGCGACGACGGGGGTCAGGTCATGCAGGTCCTCGGCCGGGATGCCGCGCAGGGCCAGGGCGACGCCCACGAGGGCCTCCAGGTCCTCCACGGCCATGGCCGAGCCGGGGTCCTCGGCCAGCAGCAACCCCGCCATGACGCGGTCCAGCTGCGCCGACGCGAGGCGCCACTTCTCGTCCCACGGCGGCACGTCGCACAGGTCCGCCGCGACGGGCAGGACGACCACGTCCTCGACGCTCCCCGGCGCCTGCAGCGTCTTCCACGCCACCGTCGCCAGCCGCAGCACGGCGCGCTGGCCCACCGCAGGGTCGGCGAGGAACCACCCCGTCGGGGCGTCGTCGGCGTCGTACTTCTCCGGCAGGTCCCGCAACTGCAACGTCTCGCGGGCACCGCGCACGGGGGTGCCGTCGTGGACCACCACGAGCCCCTCCTGCTTGCCCGCCCGCCGCGTCGCCTCGTCGCGGGCGCGGCCCTTGGCAAACGGTCCCGCCGTCACCGCAGGCAATCGCGTCGGGATGTCGCTGGGGTCCCACGGACCCTCGGGGCCGTGCTCGCCGCGCGCCCGCGGCTCCGGCTTGAGCATCGCCACGTGCAGCTTGTAGTCGATCTTCGGCAGCACGCCGACGTCGCGCGCCTGCTCCTCCGTGTAGCGGTACACGAGGGGCCCGAACGCCTTGACCCACGGACGCGAGATCAGCAGGTCCACGGCCGACGGCTTGCGCGAGAGGCAGAAGCGGAACCGGAACGGCGTGCCCAGCAGCCGCTCCCCGAGCAGGGGGTTGACGCCGTCGGCGTCCAGCAGCACCAGGAGGCCGTTGCTGGCGAAGCGGCCCCAGTTCTCTAGCTCGACGGTCTGGAGCTCCTCCAGGTCCGCCACCACGAGCGCCCCCTCCTCCCGCGGCTCCAGGAAGTGGTGGTCGACGATGCCCGTGGGGTGCAGCCCGAACCGTTGCTCCAGGGCGCGGCGCACGTCGTCCACCTCCGTGGGCGCGCACGCGAACAGGACGTTCTGGACCTGTCCCCCGTTGACGACGTCGGCCAGGACCTCATACGGCAGGTCCCCGGCCGGGACCCCCAGGCTCAGCGCCACGAGGCCGTTGCGGCCCTCGTCGCGCCACTGCTCGAAGCCCTCCCGCTGCCAGGGGTAGTGCAGGGCCGTCCCCTCCACGCGGCCGATGGTGCCCGACTCGCCGCGCGCACGGTTGGCGGCGGCGCGCTCCGCGGCCTGCTGCACCGTCTCGGACTTGCATTGCTTGCAGGTCAGGCGCAGGTTGCCGTGGGTGCAAAAACGAGAGAGACCGACCATCGCGATCACGTGCCCTCGGAAGGGCGCAAATGGGGAAGAGGCAGGCTGCCCAAAGGAGGGCAGACATTTAACCGGAGTGATTCCGGCGGGAAGGGGAGTGGTGGACGGCGATGAGGTTTCCCGTTGGCTCGCGCACAACAGTACAAGGCCCAACGCAGACCTGCTTAACTTCTGTGTTCGGGATGAGAACAGGTGAACCAGGTCGCTATGGCCGTCCCACCACGAGTGTGATGAGACTCCACAGGGGAGTCTATGCAGTATGCATACGCAGCCTATTGGAAGCAATATGTCGATCCACGGATCTGGTTTCAGTCGGTCGGTATGGACGTTTCGTAGACGCGGGCTAAACACCTCGTTGCCTCGGTGCGTACACCCCGTCCCGATCAAACCCGTCTTCTACGGGAGTCCTACGATGCCTCGTCTCGACGCGGGCTTCACGCTTAGATGCTTTCAGCGCTTATCCCTTAGAGCGTGGCTGCCCAGCATTGCCCTGTCGGACAACTGGTAAACTAGTGGCTCCAAGGCCCTGTTCCTCTCGTACTAAGGGCCCTTTCGTCTCAGGCATCAACGAATCTAGAAGTTAGCAACAAACCTGTCTCACGACGGTCTAAACCCATCTCACGATCCCCTTTAATGGGCGAACAACCCCACCCTTGGCAGCTGCTGCACCACCAGGTTGGGGAGAGACGACATCGAAGTAGCAAGCCTCCAGGTCGATGTGGGCTCTTGCTGGAGACAACTCAGTTATCCCCGTGGTAACTTTTCTGATATCATCCTCTCTCACAAAGAAAGAACGGATGGTTCGCTAGGCCCTGCTTTCGCAACGACGAGTGTTGTTGGGCCACTCCTCGTAAAGCTGACTTTTCCCCTTGCAGTCTGCGGGAGATTTCTGACCTCCCTGAGTCAACCATTGGGCACGCTCGATACCTTTTCGAGCGTGTGGCGCCCCACCCAAACTGCCCACCTACCGGTGTCCTCGCACGCGAGTTAGACATACGAGACAAGAAGGCCGGTGTTTCATCGTCCCCTCCACGAGAACTAGCGTCCTCGCTTCGACGGGTCCCGGCTACCCTACACATCAAGTCTCGTATGACAACGACAGGCTGCAGTAAAGCTCAACGGGGTCTTCGCTTCCTTCTAGATTGTACTGGACTGTGCGCCAGTAAGTCGATTTCACCAGGTTCTTCGCAGGGACAGTAGGGCTCTCGTGTAGCCATTCATGCAAGCCGCCAATTAAGCGGCAAGGTATTACGCTACCTTAAGAGGGTCATAGTTACCCCCGCCGTTTAACGGTCCTTCTTCCGGTTGAAACCGGGTTTCAGATACCGTCACTGGGCAGGACTCAGGAACCATACACATGCTTTCGCACTTGCGGTTCCCTAAGTTTTTATTAAACAGTCGGAGCCCCCTAGTCACTGCGACCAGCTCGCTGCCGAGCTGGCACCCCTTCTACCGAAGATACGGGGCTAATTTGCCGAATTCCCTTGCGAAGATTCACCTGCAACGCCTTGGCCTTCTCAGCCTGTGGTACCTGTGTCAGATCTCGGTACGGACAGCACCACGGTTTTCACGGGCACCTGGCATAATCTATACTTCCCTAGTGGGAAGCCCATCACGCTTTGGCCGGGTTCTCACCATTACGGTCCTTCCCCAGCTTAATACGCTTGGATGCGGCGACGGCCGCACATAGAGTAGCCGGATGCGTCCCATAGTGTGGGCTGGCACGGGAATATTAACCCGTTTCCCATTCGATGCCTCCGGTTAAGGGACACCTTAGGACCGGCTAACCCTCGACTGACAACCATCGTCGAGGAACCCTTACCACAATCGGCGGTGGGGATTCTCACCCCACTTTGGCTGCTACTCTCTCCATGATTCTCGTTACGACGCGGTCCACAGGACGTCACCGCCCTGCTTCCACCCACGCAGTACGCCTCCCTACCCGATCACATTGCTGTGCGGCCCAGTATCGGTGCTATGCTTGAGCCCCGTCCATTTTCAGGGCCCATGACCTCGACCAGTGATCTGTTACGAACTCTTTGAACGATGGCTGCTTCTAAGCCCACATCCTGGTTGTCTTCGGCCACGGACACCTTTTGTCTTTGACACTTAGCATAGACTTAGGGACCTTAACTGAGCGTGGGATTGTTCTCCTTATGACCTACAAGATTACCCCGGTAGGCCTCACTACCCAACTTCTATGACGACCGCAGATTCGGAGTTTGATACCAGACCGAGGGATTTCTCCCCCTAAATCCGGATTCAGTGCTCTACCCCGCGATCTGTCTCTGTTGAGATCTAGCTACGACTAGTTTCGGGAGGAACCAGCTATTCCCAGTCTCGATTGGACTTTCACCCCTATACCCAGGTCAGAGGAGCGATTTGCACATCAGCACCCCTTCGGGCCTCCACCTCGGTTTCCCAAGGCTTCACCCTGCCCAGGCATAGATCGGCTGGCTTCGGGTATCCAGGTATTGACTCGTGGCGATCACACCATGCCCCTCGTAAACTGCGGGCCATTGGTTTCCCTGCGACTCCGGGGTTCACCCCTTAGTCTCGCCAATACCAAGAACTCCATGGATCAATTTTCGAATCGAACGCACGAACGCTGCTTACGCTTTCACGCCCGTACAGTCTGTCCCCAGATGGTTTCACGTCTTTGCACCTCCCGTTAGGGGTACTTTTCAGCTTTCACTCACGCTACTACTGCACTATCGGTCTCGGGGAGTGTTTAGGGTTGGGTGTTTGTGCCACCCGTATTCACGCGCGATTTCCAACGCACGCTACTCTTTGCACCAGGACTCACCCTCGTCTCACCACTACGGGACTATCACCCTCTATGGTGCCTCGTTCCAGAGGACTTTGTGTTACGACGGTCGGGTGTACCTGGGCCCCACATCTCCACTGGGTTTCCCCAGCGGATTCGGCTTGCCCTACTCCGCTTTCGATCGCCTCTACTCACGGAATCGCTATTGCTTTCTTTTCCTCTGCCTACTAAGATGCTTCAGTTCGGCAGGTTACCTCTCGCGGATGCGAGTGCCAAAAGGCAGGAGGTCCCATTCGGCAATCTCCGGTTCAACGGCTCCTTGCGCCTACCCGGAGTAATATCGCGGCTTGGCACGACCTTCGTCGGCTCCCGAGCCGAGCGATCCCCCATCTGGGTTGTAGCAACCCACTGAAATTGCTTCAGTGAATCGACATATTGCTTGATCCAGGCTGCGTATGCACGTCGATACAGATGTACCGACCACCGTAATCGGATTCCGGCATACATATCGTACGCCGTCGGGCCCTGGTGTCTGTCAGGGTTCCTAGGTGATTCCACTCCGACTGGGGTCGCCAGTCGGGCGGTGCGTATGTTGCGGAACTCGGCTCCCTTTCGGGACGAGGTCCATGTTCCCCGAAGGGATGGACTCGACGGGATTTGAACCCGTGGCCTTCCGGTTGCAAACCGGATGCTCTTCCAACTGAGCTACGAGCCCAACTGGGCAGGATCGCTCGGTTGGATCCGCATACGAGACAGCAAGGTCCCTAAGGTGCTCGGTCGGTTCCCTGGCTGATGACGAGTGTTGGTGTCACCAGCATACCTACAGGTGTTGAGTCGATGGTTTGATTTCTACTTCCCGAAGGAAAGTATAGGAGGTGATCCATCCGCAGGTTCCCCTACGGATACCTTGTTACGACTTAACCCCTCTTGCGGAGCCCTAGTTCAAACATGACAACGATCACGCCTTCACTAAGACCCCACTCGAATGGTTTGACGGGCGGTGTGTGCAAGGAGCAGGGGCATATTCACCGCAGGATGTTGACCTGCGATTACTACGCGTTCCAGCTTCACGAGGGCGAGTTGCAGCCCTCGATCCGAACTACGATCGGGTTTCAGGATTGCCGTCCCCTCTCGGGGTTGGAGCCCGTTGTCCCGACCTTTGTAGTGCGCGTGTAGCCCAGGAAATTCGGGGCATACGGACCTGTCGTTGCCTGCACCTTCCTCTGACTTCGCGCCAGCGGTCCCGCCAGTGTGCCCACGTCCCGGAGGACGCAGTAGCAACTGACGGCGCAGGTCTCGCTCGTTATCTGACTTAACAGAACGCCTTACGGTACGAGCTGACGACGGCCATGCACCACCTCTCTACCTATATTCGACAAACCCCTTTAGAGCGAGTCACATTCGGCAGTCTTCCCTGGTGAGTTTTCCGGCGTTGAATCCAATTAAACCGCACACTCCACGCGTTGCGGTGCTCCCCCGCCAATTCCTTTAAGTTTCAGTCTTGCGACCGTACTCCCCAGGCGGCTGACTTAACAACTTCTCTCCGGCACCGAGAGCCCCCGTAGGACCCCCGACACCAAGTCAGCAGCGTTTACACCCTGGACTACCCGGGTATCTAATCCGGTTTGCGCCCCAGGGCTTCGTCCCTCACCGTCAGAACCGTTCCAGTGTGACGCCTTCGCCACTGGTGGTCCCCCGAGGATTACAGGATTTTACCCCTACCCCCGGAGTACCTCACACCTCTCCCGGTCTCAAGTCGAGCAGTCTACCCGGAATTCGATACGTTGAGCGCATCGATTTACCCAGGCATTTACCCAACCGGCTACGGACGCTTTAGGCCCAGTAATAGTGACCACCACTTGTGCTGCGGGTATTACCGCGGCGGCTGGCACCCGTCTTACCCAGCACTTTCTTCCCAAGCAATGAACGCTTGGGGACAGTCTACGCATTGCGCAGACACTTGGGGTTCCCGCATCGTGGTTTCCCACATTGTGCAGTTTTCGCGCCTGCTGCGCCCCGTAGGGCCTGGACTCGTGTCTCAGAGTCCATCTCCGGGCGATGTCTCCCAACACCCGTACCCGTCGAAGGCTAGGGAGGACGTTACCCTCCCTACAACCTGATAGGCCGCAGAGCCATCGTATGCCGCCGGAACTTTCATCCACCAACCGTTCCAGGAAAGGTGAACTATGGAGTATTAGCCTCAGTTTCCCGAGATTATTCTCCAGCATACGGTAGGTTCTCCACGTGTTACTGAGCAGTCTGCCGAGGGCCGAACCCTCTCGACTCGCATGGCTTAAGCGAACCCCAATAGCAGTGGCCGCTGGCAGGATCAACCAGAATTGGCCGACGCGGATGCGTCGGACATACACACGGTATGACCTTGCCTGTAGGAATCAGCGGAACCGACCGAGTGTCACCGGGACACAAGGTCGTTCTCACCTTGCTATGGTCTTGCTGTCTCGTATTTCAGGAACATGAGGTCACGCCAGAGGTCCAGAGGACGTGTCGGGTTTCATGCCCATCATTGCGTGTCCCATCGGCTGGATGGAGGGGGTCACCGTCGGCGTGATGCCGTCTCGACCTCCAACGTTCCGATGGGGTTGTGCCCCCGAGTGGGGGCGGCCCACCACTTGGGCGGAGTTCCGCCGAAGTGAGAGGGGTATATGAGTGCTTCGGAGTCGGGCCGCGAGGACCCGGCCTCCGATGCGAGTGGGATGTGGGCGCCCCCGGTCGTGCCGGGTGCGCACCCCGCCCGTCTGGGCGGATGGCCGCCGACACGGATGGGGTATATGAGGGCACCGGTGTCCTCGGGGCGGCGAGCGCCGTCCCGAGTTGTCTGGTGCTGGAATCGATCGCATCCCATCGGCGCGGCCGGTGTGGGATGCCCCTGCCCCCTTGCGGGGAGGCGGCCGACATGGCCGCCATATATGAGCCTTGTGGGGCCGTCGAGACGGACCCGCGCCACCATGAGGCGACTCGGCCAGGGGTGCGGTTCGTGCCGCACCCGGTATTTTTCGCCGAGACAGGCCCAGTATATGAGTGCTGCGGGCCCGGGAAGCCGCAAGAGCGGAATCCCGGCGGAGCACCCATCTTTGAGGGGTCTTGGCGATTCGGAAGGCGATCAGATCCGCTTCATGGCGGACATCCCTCGCACCCACGAGGGGCGGTCAGCGGGCGGGTCGGTTGTGGCGGCCAGAGGCCACCGACCGTCGCGCCGGGGCGCGGCGGTCGCGTGGGTCGTCCAGCGGACGTCCCGGATGGCGGCCGACATGGGACCCCTATATGAGCGCTGCGGGCCCGGACGGCCAAGAGGACCGGTTCCGGCGGAGCGCCCCTGCGGGCACAGGTCGGCTGCTGGGGCCAGAACCCCTCAAGAGGCGTTCCGGGAGCCCCGCGACACAGGTCCCCTATATGACCGTTGAGGCGCCCCGTGGCAGGGAACCCCTTCTTGGTGCCCATGCAAGTTGAGGTTGTCGCCCCGGGGCCCGGAGCGGAAGCACCCTCCGACCTGCGCACCCCCGGAGGATCCGCGCTACGGACCGCGGCCCCCCACCTGGCCCCGGAGGGCGTCCAAGTCCGAGGGCAGCTCCTCGACCGCCTTGACGCGGGCGGCGACGGCGATGCGGCGGCGCACGTCGTTGTCCAGGCGGACGCGGCCGGCGAGCCCGTGGACGACGCGGTCCTGGAGGCGGCCGCCGGTGCGGTCCCAGTCCATGAGGACGATGAGGCACGGCCAGTCGGTGGCGGCGGCCATCTCGGCGACCTCGTCGATGCGGACCTGGAGGGACGCGCCCGCGTTGAGCAGGAGGTGGGTGCCGCCGACGCCGAGGACCTCCAGGGCCTTCGCGTCGTTGCGCCCCTCGACGAGGATGGCGTTGCCGGCGGCGCGCTCGCGCAGGTCCCCGAGGGCACGCTCGAGGGCGTCGAGGCGTTCGCGCAGGTTCACGACATCCCCTCCAGGAGGCGGAAGGCCGCGCCGCCGGCGGCGCGGAGTCGAACGGCATCCTGCCTGGGCACGAAACGACGATGGATGCGCGCGGGTCATGGTCGTGTCGAAGCGGGGCCGCCCCCGCCGGCAGCCTCAAGACGGGCGGCACCCCATGGAGTCGTGCCCGACCCGAAGACGCCGGGGAGGCCGCCCTCGTGGCGGACGGTGATGCGGCGTGCAAAGGCCGGGCGACAGGAGACAGGCAACATCCCGCGGAGTCGTGATGCGGGACACCACTGGACTCCAAGACACCGGCCTCGAGCCGGGACCCCTGGCCGTGCCCTTCCTGGGCGGGTCCCCCACCGAGCTTCCAGACGTGACGTCACGCGATGAGGGCGGGACAACCTCGGACCAGGACAACGCCGCGACCACGCGCAAGCCTTCCCCCGCGAGTCCCATCTGCTGCCTCGGCTTCGGCTCGGGTATGGGCGCGGGGTGATGCCATGGCCGGGTCAGACCCTCGACGGGGCCGTCATCGGTCCAGGATGAACGGGGTTGTTACGGAATGGGCAGCGGCGGCTTTCGAGCGCAGCGAGGAAGGCGCACTGCACCGTCCGGGGCCGCCCCGGGCGCGGGTCGGGCAGCGGCGGCTTTCGTCTCCAACAGGAGGACGCAAGGAGGCCGGAGGCCCAATCGCAGGAATTCGCGTATTGGCGCGACTTCCCCATCCTGGGCCCGATGCCCCACCACCCCGACCGACAAACAGGCCGGGGGCTGGGGACCGTCCCTGAATCAGTTCGTCGCCTCGCGCTGGGCGCGGTGCTCCTCGCAGATCCGGAGGAAGTTGCGGAACATCTGCGCCCCCGCGGTGGTGTGCTCCACCTCGGGGTGGAATTGCATCCCGAACAGGGGGCGCTCCTTGTGGCGCATGACCTGGACGGGGCAGGTCTCGGAGCTGGCGAGCA
>JANQNI010000155.1 GCA_028289805.1 Thermoplasmatota archaeon
CATCCTCGTCGAACAGGGCGGTGATGCGCGTCGCGTTGTCCAGTTCGTCGGACGTGATGGGCTGGGTGTGCAGGAACACCTCGATGCGGGCCAGGTCCGCGTCGCCGGGGTTGCGCCACTCCAGCAGCACCGTGGTGACGCCGACGCTCGGCGTGCGGAACCCGGTGACGGGCTCCGGCGGCGTGGTGTCGGCGTCCACGCGCACGGCGTGGGTCTTGGCGGGGAAGCCCGTGACGTCCTGGACCGCGCCCGCCACCACGCGCACGGCGTCGGAGCCGTCGTCGCCCTCGGCCACGGGCGCGTCGAGCACCAGGATGGCGACGGGGGAGCCGGCCACGTGGACCACCTCCACGATCGCGCTGGCGCCGTCGCCGCTGGCGACCTCGTACACCAGGTCCTCCACGAGCAGGGGCGCGTTGGGGACGCCGTCGCGGTGGACGCCCTTGCTGAAGGTGAGGGTGAGGTTCGTCGTCCCGAGACCGACCGCCTTGGCGGAGACCGGGCGGGCCGCCGTGCCGTCGACCTCCTGGATCGTACCGTCATCGACGGCCCGGACGACGTTGCCCGCCAGGTCCGAGAGGCCCTCGTCGCCGGGCGCGTGCCGCACCTGCGGCACCGTCCCCACCGGCAGGGCGTCGCTCTCGACCAACTCCAACAAGACGACGGCGTCGTCGGCCGCGTCGCCCGTGTCGAACGCCTCCGTGCGGACGCCCTCCACGACCCAGTGGGCCAGGTCGAACGTGTTGTCGCGCACCGCCTCGCTGAAGGTCAACTCGTAGTGGTCGATGCGCCCGTCGTCGTCCAGGTCGCGCACCCAGGCGGAGACCAGGCGCGGCGCCACACCGTCGTCGCTGGCGCGGATGGCGTGCGCCTGGACCCGGTTCCCGCGGGGGTCGCCCAGGTCCCCGAGGGGCGTGTAGGCCACGGTGGGCGTGGCGCTGGGGTCGGCGGCGTCCGCCTCCTCCAGCAGCAGGAAGACCGTCTCGTCGTCCCGGCCCACGGTCCCGCCCTCCAGGCTGGTGACGACGTCGAGAGGGTGCCCGTCGGCGTCGCCGTGGCTGCCCAGGCGCCACTCCTCCGGGTCCAGGTGGTCGTCCGTGCTGCCACGGTCATCGACGGGCTCGCTGAAGGTCACCTCGATGGCGTCGATGCGGTCGTCCTCGTCCCGGTCGAGGGTCCGCAGGGAGACGATGGACGGGGGCAGGAGGTCGACGGACTCGACCTGCGCGTCGTGGGCGACGTTGCCGGCGGCGTCTTGGGTCATGGGGTCGGCGGGGTCGAGCGCGGGCTCGGGCTCCTCGATGAACAAGAGCGTCGGCACCGTGCCGGTGTGGACCTCGTCGGCCTCCTCGAAGACCAGCAGCGCGAAGCGGTCGCCGGCGACGTCGCCGGTGTCGTAGTCCGAGACCAGCGCGTCCTCGCCGTCCTGGCCCACCCAGCGGAACTGGTCGGCGTTGATGCGGTCCTCGGGGATGGCCTCGCTGAAGGCGACGTGGAAGGCGTCCAGCAGGCCGTCGCCGTCCATGTCCCGCGTCTCGGCGTGCATCAGGCGCGGGGGGGCGCCGTCGGTGCTGGCAAGCGGGGGCGTGTCGTCGAGGGCGTTGGGCTTGTCGGCACGGCGATCCACGATGCTGGCGCCCTCGTACGCCACGGTGGGCAGGATGCCCGTGTCGGCAGCGGACCACTGGGGGCCCTTCTGGGGGAAGCGCAGGTAGATGACCGCGTCGTCGGACTCGAGCAGGAAGTCAGGCGAACCGAACGCCGCGAGGCTCGTCACCACGTCCTCCGGGTGGCCGTCGACGCCGTAGCCGTCGGAGAGGGACCACTCCGACTCCTGCAGGTTGTGCCCCCGGCTGTCGCGGTCGTCGACGGGCTCGCTGAAGGTGACCTCGACGGTGTCCAGGAAACCGTCGCCGAACTCCGTGGGGGTCCCGTCGTCCAGGAACACGTCGAGCGTCCGCGCCGCGACGACCACCGGTGCCGCCCCGTCCAGGCTGTCGCGGAAGCTCTGGTCGATTCCGAGAGCGTTGCCGGCCGCATCCGAGATGGGACCGCCCGTGTACTGGAACTGGGGCGTGTCGGCGGTGTCGCCCTCCGGGTCGAAGGTGATCGTCAGGCTCGTCGTCGGGTCGGGTGCGTGCAGGAGGACCGGGTCGTCGCACGTGCACGGGTTGAACGCGAAGTGTGCCGCGGTCGCGGCGGAGGCGTCCACGGGCTCGCTGAGGCGGAAGGAGATGCCGGAGACCTTGCCCAGCCCGTCGCCGACGGTGGAGCCGTCGAGCAGGATGGGCGCGGCCTTGTCCAGGGCCGTGCGCGGGGCGTCGTCGGCCAGGGCGTTGCCGGCCAGGTCCTTGATGCGGCCGCTGTTCTTCTGGACGTACTGGAGCGTGGGCGTGTCGGCGGTGCTCCCCTCGGCGTCGAAGTGGATGGTCAGTTCGGCGTCGCCGTCCTCGTGCCCCGAGAGGTACGCGTCGGCGCAGGTACAGGCGCCGAGGACGAAGTCCTCCGGCGAGGCGTCGGACGCGTCCACCGGCTCGCTGAAGAACACGTGCAGGGCCGCGATGCGCCCCGCGCCGTCACCGACGGTCTCCACCGCCGTGATGGTCGGCGGCGTGGCATCCCCCTGGCCGGCCGCCTGGACGCTGGAGGCGAGGAGCGCCAAGAGCAACAGGGCGTGGACGAAGCGGTTCGGCGGGGGGACGCGGAGGGTCATGGATGCACCTTCCGGCAGACGCACTGGACGGCCGGAGAACGGAAGCGGCGGAGGGAAGGGTTGGGAAGGAGGCTGTCACAATAGTCCCTGGGGATGCGATAGAATCACTTGGAAACTATATTTCCTCAATGACGGTTGCTATGCGGGAACTCAAGGACGAATGGGGGAGGGGGGGAAGGGACTACCAAGGGCACTCCTTGGCGTGGGTGTGCCTTACTCGTAGAAGGACACGAAGTCAGCGGCCTCGGCGATCTCCTGGTTGTAGGTGGGCAGCAGGACGAACTCAAGGTACTTGGCAGCCATGCCGACGGGCTCGCCGACGGTGACGTAGTTCAGGGGGCGGGCGCCGGGGAAGGCGTTGCTGGGGTCGTTGAGGAGCTTGCGGATGTTCTCCTCCTTGGGCTCGACGCCCTCGACGGACTTGCTGGCGTCCACGGTGCTGTCCGAGGTGGCCCCACCGATGCTGGTGTAGCCCATGTACTGGACATCCTCGGCGACCTTCTCCTGGGCGTCTTGGTTGCCGAGCAGGTCGGCCTGGACGACGTCGGGGTACTCGGTGGCTCCGACAGCGATCTTCTTGTCGCCGCAGCCTCCCTCCTTGCCCAGGAGCTTCTCACAGAAGACCACCATCGTGCCGCCCGTGTCCTTGCGGCTGACGAGCGTGATCACGGCGTCTGCATCGGTGGCCGGGGACGTGCAGGTGCTGAAGACATCGGCGAAGATGTACTTGCCACCGGCGCCAGTGGCAGCCGGCAGGTCGCCGGGGTTCAGGCCGAGCGCGGTCTCGGTGGCAGCGACATCTGCCGTTTCGCCACCGTTCAGGAGCCAGATGGCCTGCAGCGTCTGCTTGGTGATGTCGTCCTCCGCAGCGCAGTGACCAGCCTGGAACATGGGGACGACCGCGTCGTAGCCGATGGTGTGGGGCACCAGGTCGTCGGCGCCGACGTCCTGCTCGCCGTTCTTGTCGAAGTCGGGGTAGGCGGAGAACTCCTCGACCTTGATGTCGCGGCTGGCGCTGCCGATGTCCAGCAGGCCCAGGCCGACGCCCTGGACGCCGGCGCCGGAGCCGCCGGAGGAGAGTTCGACGGTCACGCCGGGGTTGGCCGCCTCGAAGAGGGGGATGGCGCGCTTGCTGAACTCGTAGACGGTGCTGCTGCCACCGATGGTCAGGGCGTCGCCACTGACGTCCGCACTGAGGCTCTCCTGGGCTTCTTCCTGGAAGCTGCCCATGAAGACGCTGATACCGACGGCGGCACCAGCGGCGACGAGGACGAGCATGAGGGTCGCGACGACCGGGGACACGGCGTCCTCGGCCTTCTTGACGAACTTCTTGAGGTTCTTCAGGTTCATGTGTTTCCTCCCGTTCGGGAACCCCTCCCGACCACCGGGTCGTCCGAGGGGGTTGGGGCGCCATGTCGGTGTTCCCTTCTTGGGTGCTGCCTCCGGTTTTCTAATGAGGGTCGCATCCGCTATTTGAAAATCGTAATCGAAAGGGTTTGACAGAGTCTATTTTCCCAAATTTCATGCTATTTATACAATTGAGTGTATGGAGCATACGGTGAAGCCGGTCGGTGGGTGGGCGGCCGCCGATGAAGAGCGCCAGGCCGGGCCTTGAACTGGACGCTGACCCCGTCAAGGGCAAGCCGCGGCGCGACCGGATGGACCCGGAGGTGCTGCGGCGGCAACTGGTGGACCTGGAGTCCCGGTTCACCCAGGAGGATGGTCTGTCGGAGAAGCTGCTGTTGCAGCGCGAGATGGGCTTCATGCGCAGCGAGCAGGACCGCGACCCCCGCGGCCTGAACGTCACGTACCCCGTCGATCCGCCGTACGCGTTCATCAACATCGTCTTCGACGCGGGGCGCGGCGAGTATCGGTACAACGTCCGCGAACCCACGCTCACGCCGGAGGAGTGGGGGACGTTCGAGGACGTCCGGCGCAAGATGGAGGCGATGACGGGCGAGGACGAACTGCCCATGCAGGACATCAGCCGCATGGAGCACCCGCCGGAGGTGGTCGCCTACCTCACGCAGAAGTTCGAGGAGGTGCTGGAACTGTACGACATCGAGGTCCCGGTGGAGCGCCGCCGGCCCTTCCTCTACTACCTGCGGCGGGACCTGCTGGGCTACGGTCGCGCCGCGCCCATCTTCCACGACCCCTTCCTGGAGGACATCTCCTGCAACGGCCACGGCGTCCCCATCTACGTCTTCCACCGCGTCTTCGGCTCCGTGCGCACGAACGTCCGGTTCGAGACGGAGCAGGAGCTCAACCGGTACATCCTGATGCTGGCGCAGACCGCCGGGAAGCACGTCAGCGTCTTCCAGCCCATCCTGGACTCCAACCTTGCCGACGGCAGCCGCATCAACCTCACCCTGGGCACCGAGGTCACCAAGAAGGGCAGCACCTTCAGCATCCGGAAGTTCGCCAACGACCCCATCAGCCCCGTCGACCTCATCCGGTTGCGCAGCGGCTCGGCGGAGATGTTCGCCTACTTCTGGCAACTCATCGAGAGCAAGCGCAGCATCCTCGTCAGCGGTGGCACGGCCAGCGGCAAGACCACGCTCCTCAACGCGATTGCCATGTTCATCAAGCAGGAGGACAAGGTGGTCAGCATCGAGGACACGCCCGAGGTCCACCTGGCCCACAACAACTGGATCCAGTCCGTCAGCCGCGGCGGCTACGGCGGGGGCGGCGCCATCGACCTCTTCGACCTCCTGGTGGCGGCGCTGCGCCAGCGCCCCGAGTTCATCCTCGTGGGCGAGGTGCGCGGCCGCGAGTCCACGACGTTGTTCCAGGCCATCAGCACCGGCCACGCCGCCATGGCGACCATCCACGCCGCCAACATCGACGAGCTGCTGAACCGCGTCGAGAACGAGCCGATGAACATCCCGCGCCAGTTGTTCCAGAGCCTCGACTGCGTCGTCTTCCCCGGCCAGGTCGTCTACCAGGGCCGCCGCGCCCGCCGCATCAAGGGCGTCAGCGAGGTCCTGGAGGTCGACCCCTCCACCGGCAACCTGCTGACCAACGCCCCCTACGACTGGGGCGCCTCCGACGACACCCACAAGTTCGGCGGCCGCAGCTCCGTGTTGGAGGAGATCGCCCGCACCACCGGCAAGACCCTCGACGACCTGGCCCGCGAACTGGAGCGCAAGCGCGACTACCTCAACATGATGGTCGACCGATCCATGAGCCACTTCGAGGAGGTCGTCGCCCGCGTCAACGCCTACGCCATCGACCCCGAGGCCGCCTTCCAGGCCATGAAGGCCGGCCAATGAACCTCGCCTCGGACCTCCGGTCCCGGCTCCGGCAGGACCCGGCCGTCCAACGGCGCAAGCGCACGGCGCGCGGCGCGAAGCAGGCCCGCCCCGAGACCGTCTCCGAGAAGCTCCTGGACGTCTACGAGAACTTCTGCTACGCCCTGTTGGGTGCCCGCCTCGACCGCAGGCGACGCACCCGCCTCGGCGACACCCTCAAGCAGGCCGGCGTCCACCTCAGCCCCGGCCTCTACCTCTCCATGGCCATCGTCAGCGCCGGCTTCGCCGCCCTCCTGCTGACGCCCCTGGCCTCCATCCACTTCGCCCTCGTCGTCGGCACCCCCCTCTGGCCCCTCCTCGGCCCCGGCCTGGGCCTCGCCTCCGCCGCCCTCGTCGGCGGCGCCTTCCCCGCCGTCGTCAAGACCCGCATCGCCAAGCGCCGCGAACGCATCGAGAAGGAGATCCCCTTCAGCCTCGGCGAACTCTCCGTCCTCGCCGCCATCGGCCTCAGCCCCATCAACATGATGGCCAAGATGGCCGAGCGCGACGAGGACCCCGCCATGACGAGCGAGTTCCGCAAGGTCGTCTTCAAGACCCGAATCCAGGGCAAGGACCTCATCACCGCGCTGGCCGAGACCGCCCGCGAGTCCCCCAGCAAGCTCCTGCGCGAGACCCTCTGGGACCTCGGCAACATGATCCACCAGGGCAGCAACCTCGCCCAGTACCTCGACGCCCGCAGCAGCGAGGTGCTGGAGGCCAAGCGCAGCAAGCAGACCCAGTTCATCGACACCCTCGGCACCTTCGGCGACATGTACGTCACCGGCGTCCTGCTCAGCGTCATCTTCCTCGGCATGGGCGCCTTCCTCATCGACGCCCTCGGCACCGGCGCCGGACTCACCGGCACCTTCCTCCTCTCCGCCCTCGCCTACTTCCTCATCCCCACCATCGTGGTCGTCGTCGCCATCCTCCTCTCCACCGCCCACGCGAGGGTCGACTGATGCGCCCCGCCCGGCCCCTCCTGGTCCTCGTGCTGGCGTCGCTGCTGGCCCCCGCCGCCCAGGCAGCGCCCCCCGCCTT